>NZ_JBFTHK010000013.1:0-49345 GCF_056394205.1 Arthrobacter sp. 10T413_2
CGGCGGTGGTGACGTTTTCGAGGACGACGGCCAGGCCCTGGCCGACGCCGATGCAGATCGCGGCGACGCCCCAGCGCTGACCGGTGGCCTGCAGGGTGCGGGCCAGGGTGCCCAGGATCCGCCCGCCCGAGGCGCCCAGCGGGTGGCCCATCGCGATCGCGCCGCCATGCCGGTTCACGATCGAGGCATCAATGCCCCAGGCGGTGATGCAGGCCAGGGACTGCGCGGCGAACGCCTCGTTCAGTTCCACGGCGCCGACCTGGTCCCAGCCGATCCCGGCCTTCGCGAGGGCCTTGTTCGCGGCCTCGACCGGGGCGTAGCCGAAGTACTGCGGGTCGTTCGCGTGCGCGCCGCGCCCGGCGATGCGGGCCAGCGGATCCATCCCCAGGATCCCGGCGGCCGTCTCGGATCCGAGCCAGGCCGCGGAGGCGCCGTCCGAGAGCGGGGACGCGTTCCCGGCTGTCACGGTGCCGTTCTCGGCCCGGAACACCGTCTTGAGCCCGGCGAGCTTCTCCGCCGAGGACCCCGGACGGATCCCCTCGTCCCGGACCAGTCCCGTGCCCGGGACCGGCGCGACGAGGCTGTCATAGAAGCCCTCGTCCCACGCCGCCGCGGCAAGGTTGTGCGAGGCGGCGGAGAACTCGTCCTGCGCGGCCCGGGTGATCCCGTACTTCTCCGCCAGCCGTTCGGTGGCCTCGCCCAGGGAAATCGTCCACTCCGGGCGCATCGCCGGGTTCACCAGGCGCCAGCCCAGCGTGGTCGAGGCCAGGGTCAGGTCCCCAGCCGGGTAGGGCTTCTCCGTCTTCGGCAGCACCCACGGCGCCCGGGACATCGACTCCGCCCCGCCGACCAGCATCAGCTCCGCGTCCCCGGTATTGATCTGCCGGGACGCGATGATCGCCGCATCCAAAGAGGACCCGCACAACCGGTTCACCGTGGTCCCCGGGATCGAGACCGGCAGCCCGGCCAGCAACGTCCCCATCCGGGCCACATTGCGGTTTTCCTCGCCCGCACCGTTCGCGTTGCCGAACACCACCTCATCGATCCGCTCCACATCGAGGCCCGGGGCACGCGTCATCGCTTCCCGGATCACGTGCGCGGCAAGATCATCCGGACGCACGGCCGCGAGCCCGCCGCCGAACTTCCCGAACGGCGTCCGCACGGCATCGTAAACAAAAGCCTGATTCATAACCATTCCTCTGATTCAGTCTGATAATCCCAACTAGGTCGCAGTTAATGTCGTTATGAGGGCTCATAACGACATCTGCTGCCAGCTAGTTGGGTGGGGTGGGGGTTTCGTCGAGCTCAGCAAAGACTTGCTGCGCCGTCTTGAAGGCGGTGTTGGCGGAGGGTACTCCGCAGTAGATGGCGGTCTGGAGCAGGATTTCCTTGATCTCATCCCGGCTCAGGCCGTTGGTGATGGCGGCGCGGATATGCATGGCCAGTTCTTCCCAGTGCCCGTGCGCCACCATGGCGGTGATGGTGACGGCGGAACGCATCTGCCGGCTGATCCCCGGCCGGGTCCAGATGCCGCCCCAGGCGATCCTGGTGATCATGTCCTGGAAGTCCTCGGTGAAGGAATCCTTGTTAGCGTTGGCACGGTCAACGTGCGCGGCGCCGAGGACTTCACGGCGGACTTTCATGCCGCCGTCGTAGATTTCCTGGCTTGTCGCGCCGGGCTGGACTACGCCGTTTCGCTCGGGCCCGTCGAGCTCGGAGCCGCTCATTCGCCCGCTCCTAGGGTCTCGGTCCAGGTGATGAGGCTCTTGAGAAGTTCGGCAACGTGGGCAGGTGCCTCGAACGGGGCCAGGTGTGCCACGCCCTCCAGGCTGACGGCCGTGGCGGTGCCGCCGCCGGCGGTGATGCCCGCGGCCACTTCCTCGGCCATCGAGGGCGGAGCCACGGAGTCCAGGGCGCCGGCAATCACCTGGGTGGGGACGCGGATGGTGCCGAGCTGGTCCCGGACGTCAAAGCCCGCCAGGGCCTCGCAGCAGAAGGCGTAGCTGAAGCGGTCGGCGTCACGGAGGGTGTGCAGGAGCCGGCCGCTGAGCTCCGGCTGGCGGTCCATGAACCCCGGGGCGAACCAGCGCTGAGCGGATCCCTGGATCATCACCGGGGTTCCCTGGGTGCGCACGGTCTCGGCCCGTTCCAGCCAGCCCTCGGGAGTGCCGAGCTTCGCGCCGGAGCACTGCACTGAGAGGCTCTTGAGCCGGTCGCCGTGCTTAATGCCCAGTTGCAGGCCGGTGGCTCCGCCCAGCGACACCCCGGCGTAGTGGAAGCGTGCGCCGGGGGCGATCGAATCGACCAGGCCGATCACGGCGTCGGCCAGTTCAGCGACAGTGAACGTCTCTTGCGCCGCGGGCGAGACGCCGTGGCCGGGCAGGTCCCAGGCGACGACGTCGACATCGGGCCCCAGCAGGGTGCCGGCCTGGCTCCACAGCAGCGAGGACGTCCCGAGCGAGGGCCCCACGATCAGGAGGGGCTTGTCGCCGAGCACGCGCTGGGGAGAGAGCAGTACGGCCTTGACAGTGGGTCTAGCCACGGGAATCTCCGTTCGGATCAGTTGGGTCTTGTGTTGTGGCGGGGCGCGCGTACTCCGGGAATGCCGCCAGGATGCGGCGGGCAATCTCGGCGGCCTGCCCCAGGTAGCTGGCAGGATCCACGAGTTCCTCCAGCCGGGCGTCCGGAAGCAGGTCCGCGGGCACGGCTTCCCGCAGCAGGCGCCGGTACGTTGCGGACTGCTCCGCGGGCGGGGCCTGCAACGTCTGGTCCACAACGGCCTGCAGTTGTTGCTTGCCAGTCAGGCCGGAGTGCTCGGCCAGGAGGGGCGCCACGGCGGCCGACACCCCTTCGCTCAGCAGCAGCGGCCCGGACAGTGCCAGGTTGCGTTGCATCGCCTCGGGAAAGGCCTGCAGGCCCTCAACGAGTTCCCGCAGGTGTCCGGCAGCCCCGAGCGCCAGCCGGAGAAGCTGCCGGAACGCGGGCCATTCGCTGTGCCAGGCGCCGTCGGGCCGCTCGTCGTTGAAGTTGGCGGCGGCCAGATGCAGCTGGGCGGCCAGACCCGGGGCCTGGAGCGCCGCGCTGCGGACCAGCACTGAAAGCACAGGGTTCTGCTTTTGCGGCATAGCCGAGGAAACGCCCCGGCCGGCCGCGCGGGGCTCCGCAAGTTCGCCCACCTCAGGACGGCTCAGGAACAGCACGTCGCTGGCGATCTTTCCCATCGCATCCGTCACCGCCGCCAGGGCATCCCCCAGCGACGTGACGGCCAGCCGGTTGGTGTGCCACGGGCCAGGCGTTGCCGCCAGGCCCAGATGCGCGGCAAGGTTTTCCGACAGGTCAAAGGGCGTGTCCACCGAAGCCGAGGTCAGCACGGTCCCGGCCGCCAATGTTCCTGCGGCCCCGCCGGTCTGCAGCGGAAGTTCAAGGGCCTCGAGGCGCCGTGCGGCGGCGGCCAGTCCGTGGAACCACTGCGCGGCCTTGAGCCCGAACGTGAACGGCAGGGAATGCTGCGTGAGGCTGCGGCCCACGCACAGCGTGTCCGCGTGCTGATCCGCAAGAGCGGCCAGCGCCGTCGTGGTGGCTTCCAGGTCCGTCAGGAGGGCAGCGACGGCGTTCCGGGCCAGCAGCATCAAGGCCGAATCCAGCACATCCTGGCTGGTCAGTGAGGTGTGAACGGCACGCAGTGCACCAACGTTTTCGGTGTCCAGGGCCTTCACCTCGGCACGGAGATCCGCCAGGAGCGGGATGACCGGGTTGGCGCCGCCCTGCCCGCGAATTGCGATGTCCCTCGCGTCGTAACGGCTGGCGTCGGCAGCGGAGGCCACGATCGCGGCCGATCCGGCCGGGGCCATGCCAGCCTTCTCCAGCACGGCGGCCCAACCGGACTCGACGGCGAGAATCGCCGCGAGCACCGCCCGGTCCCCGGTCAGCGCCGCCACAACAGGCGACGCCGACACGGGGCTGAGGAGGCCGACGTCGCCGTCGGACAAGTGGGAGTCGGTCACTGCGCGGCGCCCTCGGCACCCGAAGCCGCGGAACTCTCGAAGTCCAGGAAGACAGTCTCGCCTTCACCTTGGAGCCTGATGTCCCAGGTCAGGCCGCCGTCGGGATCCCGGCGAGCGATCAGGGTCTCGCGGCGGTCCGGCTCCAGGGAGGACAGCAGCGGATCCTTGGCCAGGGCCTCCTCGTTCTCCGGCAGGTAGATCCGGGTGAACAGGCGGTTCATGAGGCCGCGGGCGAAGACCGCAACAGCGATGAACGGCGCCGCGCCCTCTTCGGTGGGTCCCGGGTTCACGGTCGTGAACGTGAAGACGCCGGTGTTGCCCACCGTGCTGCGGCCGAACCCGGTGAAGGTATAGCCGTCGCGGACCAGGGAGCCCGTGTGGTGCGGAACCCTGCCGTCCGCGTCGGCCTGCCAGATTTCCAGGATGGCGTCCGGAATCGGGTGGCCGGCGCCGTCGTACACGGTGCCCTGGAGCCGGATGGAGCCCGGGGACCCGGGGGCGAGCAGCTCGCGGTCCTTGGCGTAGGGCAGGGCGTAGCCGTAGAACGGGCCCACGGTCTGGCCCGGCGTCGGGGTGAGTTTACTCATGATGCGCCTATTCATTCTCGTCGCCTGCTGCACCTAATGCCTCGTTCTCGGTCCAGGTCCGTTTGGGCCCGGTCAGGACAATGTCCCAGTTGTATGCCAGAGCCCATTCAGGCCTGGTCTGCTCGTGGTTGTAGGTGGCCACGAGCCGGTCGCGGGCGTCCTGGTCCACGATCGACTGGTAGATCGGGTCCAGCGGGAAGAGCTGGTCACCGGGGAAGTACATCTGGGTGATAATCCGCTGGGTGAACTCCTGCCCGAACAGGGAGAAGTGGATGTGGGCCGGTCGCCAGGCATTGAGGTGGTTCTTCCAGGGGTACGCGCCGGGCTTGATGGTGGTGAAGCTGTAGGAGCCGTCCGCGCCCGTGATACAGCGTCCGACGCCGGTGAAGTTGGGGTCCAGCGGTGCCGGGTGCTGGTCCCGTTTGTGGATGTAGCGTCCGGCGGAGTTCGCCTGCCAGATCTCCACGAGCTGGCCGGCGACGGGACGGCCGTCGCCGTCGAGCACGCGGCCGGAGACCACGATGCGTTCGCCCAGCGGTTCACCGTTGTGCTGGATGGTCAGGTCCGCCTCCAGCGCGTGCACGTCCATGTGCCCGAACGCCGGAGAGTAGAGCTCGATGGTTTCCGGGTCCGCGTGGTGCAGGTCCTTGGTGGGGTGCCGCAGGACGCTGCTGCGGTAGGGCGCGTAGTCGAGCCGCGGCTGGGTTTCGGCCGGGGCCCCGTTCTTGAGAGCCTGCGCGTAGGCCTCGCCGATCGCCTTCATCTCGGCGCTGAGGTCCGCCTGCGACTCTGCGGCGGCATCGAGCGGCGCGTACGTCTTGGGTGCGGCCTCCGTGGCTTCGTCGGACACGTATTCGGTGATCGGGTCGGCGTTGAAGATCTCAAGGTTCAATTCTTCAGGCACAGCCGCCTCCTTTCATGGGTGTGATTGTTGTTCGGGTGGGGATCAGGAACTGCGGGTCAGCTGGTGCAGGTGGTCGTACTGGACGGCGTGCCGCACGGGTGCGTTCGGAGCGCCGTAGCCGTCGTAGGCGCCGCGGCGTTCCACCATTTCGAAAAACACGCTGCCTACCGTGGCTGTGTAGAAATGCAGGAATTCGCCGTCGGCATCACGGTCATAGAGCAGGTTGAGCTCGCGGAGCGTAGCCAGGAAGTCCGGGTCCAGGGCGAACCGGGCGTCGAGGTCCTCGTAGTAGTTCGCCGGAATCTGCAGGAAGTCCAGGCCGCGGTCCCGGGCGGCACGGGCCGTGGCCACGAGGTCAGTCACCGCGAAGGCCACGTGCTCCTGGTAGGTGCGGCGGTGGCCGGTCCCGGACTCGCCGGGTTCTTTTGTTCCGGCGGCCTCCTGCTGCAGCAGCGGTGCCAGGTTCAGCACCAGGCGGACGCCCCGGTCCTCGGTGAGCATCACCTGGGAGCGGACCAGCCCGGTGGGGCTCGCCACCTCGGCATACGGCTGCGGTTCCAGCGCGAGGGCGCTCGTGTAGAACAGCACGGCCTCGTCGAAGTGCTGCCACGGCTGGGCGAGGTTCACGTGGTCAATCACGGCACCGGCTGCGGGGCCCGCGGCGGGAGCGGTGCCACCGGCTGGAACAACGTGAGGCAGTCCGTCGCCGGGTTCGTGGGGCTCCCCGAATTCACCGACCCAGGCCGCCGTGCCGTCCGGGCTGCCCTGGCAGAGGAAGATCTCGGTGGAGTCCGGCGCTGCGAAGCCCTGGAAGACTTCCTCGTTGGCCTGGCTCTTGCGCGGCACCGCGGGGGCCTTGAGCTGCTGGGCGCGGGCGGCGGCGATGACGGGAGAGTCGACGTCGAACCCCACGGCCGAAATAGCAGTGGAAAGGGCCGCGGCGGCAGATGCCTGCTGACCGGCGGCGGGTTCCTCGTTGATGATCAAGCGGGCGCGGCCCATGGTCCACAATTGCACGTTCTTGGTGCGATGGCGCCCGTTGAACGCGAATCCCAGCTGGCCGAGCAGCGTCTCCAGGCCGGCGGTGTCCCCGGCCCGGACTTCGGCGAAGTTGAAGCCGGCGGGCTCGGCCACCCGGGGAAGCGTGGCAAGCTCCATCGGGTAGCGGCGCCGGGCCGCAGTGCCGGCCGCACCGCTTTCAGCCGCGGCCGGGTTGGCCTCGAGCCAGCGGGCGCTCTGCTCTTCGAGCCAGATCAGCGACCGCATGGCATCGACGGCCGTGCGTTCGACGTCGGACTGGCGGAAGACGTCGTTGAACACTTCCAGCGATACCGGTCCGGTATAGCCGGCGCGGACCACGTGGCCCATGAACTTGGCGAGGTCGAACTGGCCCTCGCCCGGGAACACCCGGTAGTGCCGGCTCCAGGACAGCACGTCCATGGTCAGCTTGGGGGCATCGGCCACCTGGACGAAGAAGATTTTCGCCGGGTTGAAGGCCTCAATCCGCGCGGTGTCCCAGCCGCGGGAGAGGATATGGAAGGAGTCCAGGCAGGTGCCCAGGTGGGGGTGGTCCACCATGTCAACCAGTCGGTGGGCGTGCTCGTAGTCGCTGACGTACTTGCCCCAGGCCAGGGCCTCGTAGGCGACCTTGACGCCGTGTTCGCCCGCGAGGTCCGCGAGCCGGGAGAGCTGGGTGGCCCGGAGTTCGTCGTCGTCGATCGTGGCCGTTCCCACGTTGGAGCACAGCAGCATGGTGTCCATGCCCAGCCGGGACATGAGCCGGAACTTGGCGTCCGCGCGGCGCAGATTGGCGGCGAGCAGGTCCTCGGGAACGCTGTCGAAGTCGCGGAACGGCTGGTAGAGGTCCAGCGTGAGTCCGAGGTCGGCGGCCAGCTTCCGGACATCCTCCGGGCTCAGCGATGACGTGACGAGGTCCTGTTCGAAGATTTCAATGCCGTCAAAGCCGGCAACCGCACAGGCCTGCATTTTTTCCCGCAGGGTGCCGGAGAGGCAGACGGTCGCGATTCCGGTGCGCATCAGGCTGCCACCTCTTCCGCGGCCACGAGTTCCAGGAAGTGGGAGCGCATGCGGTCCGCGTCGGGCTCACGCCCGGTGAAGATCCGGAACGCGTCCGCGGCCTGCCCCACGGCCATCCGGCCGCCGTCAAGGACCTCGCAGCCCTTGGCCCGGGCCGCGCGGACGAGCTCGGTTTCGATCGGCCGGTACACGATGTCGGCGACCCAGTGCCGGGACTCCACGAGGGACATGTCCAGCGGAAGGCCCGGATGGGCGGCCATGCCGACCGGGGTGCAGTGCACCAGGCCGTCGGCCCGGGGCATGAGCTGCGGCAGCTCCGCCGTCGTGCGGGCCGTGACCGTGCGGTCCGGGAAGAATCCGGCGAGTTCGGCAGCCCGGGCGGCGCAGCGCGCCGCATCCGTGTCCACGAGGTCCAGTTCCCGGACACCCGCCGTGAGCAGGGCGTAGGCGACGGCGGATCCGGCGCCGCCGGCTCCCAGCTGGACCACGCGGTCCAGGGCGGCCCTGGGGAGACCGGAGGCAAGTGCCGACGCGAAGCCGGAAAAGTCGGTGTTATGCCCGATGAAGCGGCCGTCCCGGATGACCACGGTGTTGACGGCGCCGAGTCGCCGGGCGTCGGCGGAGACCTCGTCAAGGTAGTCCAGCACGAGCTGCTTGCAGGGGTGGGTGATGTTCAATCCGTTGAACCCGAGGCTCCGGGCACCGGACAGCAGATCCCCCACGGCCTGACCGGGCAGGCCAAGTTCGATCAGGTCGATGGGGCGGTAGAGGTACCGGAGGCCCTGGACGTCACCTTCGCGTTCATGCATGTAGGGCGTGAGGGACGGCATGACACCGTCTCCCACGAGTCCCACGAGGAAGGATTCTGCTCGATTGCTCATCCGGTTAGCTCCTTTGACAACTGCACTCGGCGGGCCGTGGCGCTTGAGGCGTCCGCGGCGGGCCGGGTGATAGGGATTACACTACAGACATTGTTCACATGTTGCACACTTGTTCGTATGGCGAACATATTGTTACGACGGCGCCTGCCGCCCCGGGGCGCCCCAGGGCGGCGGGTGGAGCACGTCACCGCTGGGGCAGCCGGGCCGACAGCTCAGCTGCGGCCGACTGGAGCAGGGGCACGCAGGCCACCAGATCCTCCATGCTGAGCCGGAACACCGGCACGGCCGTGGCGAGGGAGGCAAACGCGTGACCTTGGGCGTTGAACACCGGCACCGCGACGGCGCGCATGCCGGCCTCGTTTTCCTCGTCCATCGTGGCGTAGCCACGCCGGCGGACCAGTTCAATCTCCGCCCGGAACGCGTCGCGATCGGTAATGGAATGCTCCGTCAGCGGATCGAGGGGCAGTTCATCGAGAAGCTGGGCGCGGGTGGCGTCATCGGCGAACGCCACCAGCGCCTTACCTACCGAGGTGGTGTGCAGCGCTCCCAGATGGCCGGGATCGCTTGTGACGCGGAAGGTCCGCGGGCCGTCCACCTTGTTCACCGTCAGATGGTGGATGCCGTCACGCACGGAAAGAATGGTGGCCTCGCCCGTTTCCTCGGTCACCCGGCGCAGGATGGGAAGTGCCGTGCCTGCGAAACCGTGATGATTGGAAACCCGCTGGCCAAGCTGGAAGACGCGCAGGCCCAGGTGGTAACGGCGCCCGTCGGGCTCGTAGTCCACAAAGCCGTCCCGCGTCAGCGAGCCGAGCAGGCGGTACGTGGTGCTGAACGGCAGATCGGCCCGGCGGGAGATCTCCGCGGCGCTGGCGCCGCGCGGCTCGTCGCCCAGGAGGACCAGCAGGCCCAGGGCTTTCCCCACCATGTCGGTTCGAGAGTCCTCCTTGGCGGCCTTGGCAGGCTTCACCAGGGCTTCCCCCGGGGCGGCGGGAGCGGCGGACTCTTCTGTGGCTTGATTCACACTCATACAAGGATGTTCCCACATAGTGAGAGCTATTTCTAGATGGTGATTATTTTTCTTGACAGGTGACTGCGCTCACAGTCATGATTGCTACATCGCACAAGTAGCTTCCACCATGTGGCTACTAGTCCGGGTCTTTCCACGGACCTCCGGCTGCACCAAACTTAAGCAAGCGGCAGTCGAGACATTCCTGATCCATCCGCGACAACGTCGTCACACCAAAGGAACACCATGAGCCAGACTCTCCCGTCCGCGACGGGCACCACCACGGGAGGGACGCCGAAGAAGGCGGCCCTTGCCAGCTTCCTGGGCAGCGCCGTCGAGTACTACGACTTCTTCATCTTCGGTTCGGCAGCGGCACTGATCTTCCCGCATGTTTTCTTCCCTGATGCCGACACCAACGCGGCG
Source organism: Arthrobacter sp. 10T413_2 (assembly GCF_056394205.1). Classification (NCBI taxonomy): domain Bacteria; kingdom Bacillati; phylum Actinomycetota; class Actinomycetes; order Micrococcales; family Micrococcaceae; genus Arthrobacter; species Arthrobacter sp. 10T413_2. The sequence continues at coordinate 9,843 of NZ_JBFTHK010000013.1, forward strand.
ATCATGTCATTCGCCACCTTCGGCTTCGCCTACATTGCCCGCCCGATCGGCGCCGTCGTCCTCGGCCACTTCGGCGACCGGATAGGCCGCCGAAAGGTCCTCATGTTCACGCTGCTGCTGATGGGCGCCTCCACCTTTGCCATCGGCTGCCTGCCGGACTTCAAGACGGTGGGCTGGTGGGCTCCTGTCCTGCTGGTGCTGGCGCGTCTTTGCCAGGGCTTTTCCGCGGCCGGCGAGCAGGCCGGCGCGTCATCCATGACGCTGGAGCACGCCCCGGACAACCGCCGCTCCTTCTTCACCTCCTGGACGCTCACGGGCACCCAGGGCGGCCAGATCCTCGCGGCCCTCGTCTTCATCCCGGTCCTCGCCCTGCCCGATGAGATCAAGTACAGCATCGGCTGGCGCATCCCGTTCTGGCTGAGCGCCGTGGTGGTGCTGGTCGCGTTCTTCATCCGCCGCACCCTGCACGAACCGCCGGCATTCGAGGAAGCCCGGAAGACCGCGCAGATCTCCAAGCTCCCGGTGGCCGACCTCCTCAAGAGCCACTGGCGCGATGTCCTCCGCGTGATCGCCTGTGCTTTTATCGCCGCCGTGTCCACCGTCTTCGGGACCCTGGCCATAAGCTACGCCAAGAACGTCGCCGGCGTGGACGGCACCACCACCCTCTGGCTCGTCGTCGGCGCCAACTTCATGGCCTTGGGCACCCAGCCGCTCTTCGGCATGCTCGCCGACAAGATCGGGCGGAAGCCGGTCTTCATCTACGGCGCACTGTCCAGCGCAGCCCTGACCCCGGTCTTCCTGCTGAGCCTCGAGTCCGGCAGCGTTCCGCTGATGTTCCTCACGGCAATCGCGTTCTTCTCCTTCGGTTACGCTGCGGCCAACGCTGTCTGGCCCTCCTTCTACGCCGAGATGTTCAGCACCAACGTCCGCTTCTCCGGCCTCGCAATCGGCACACAGCTGGGCTTCCTCATGGCGGGTTTCGCCCCGGCGATCGTGGCGGCCATGGGCGGCATCCAGCCGGGCGGCTGGGTCCAGATCAGCATTTTCACCGCAGTCATCTGCCTGATCGCCACCATCGCGGCCCTGACGGCCAAGGAAACCTTCAAGGTGCCCACCAAGCAGCTCGGCGTCAAGTAGCCCGGCCGCGGCGCTCCTGACCGGACACCGCGCTCAACCGCCAGTTCCGCACCTGCGACGGCGGCCCGTCCCTTCGGGGGCGGGCCGCCGTTGTGCGTGCAAGCGGTCAAAGACGTGCGCAGGCGGCCAGCGGAGCAGGAATCGGACCGGAGCCGGGGCAGGAAATCGGGCCGCCGCCGAAAACTAACCGTCCCCTTACCGTGCTGAAACGCGGACGCAACATTGGCGCAGGACACTGGAAGGGCCGGCAAGAGCAGGCACCAACTCCAGTCCAGGAGGCCCCGCCATGTTGAAGGAAGCGAAAGCCCATGTAACCCGTATCCGCGCCCTCGACCAGCTGCACCGCGGCGACGAGATCGAGGCCCGTTTGCGCGTCGGCCCGAACTACGACGATGTCGTGATCCGCCGCGGCCGCGTCCAGGAGACGGCTCCCGGAATCGGCGTCGTCTGGATCATGGACCGCCATTCCGGCATGCGGAAGGCCATCAACGCGGACGAATGCACCGTCTGGCGGGTCGCCTGAGGCGTCAGCCTCCCGCCACGGACTGGATGATCAGGACTTCCTGGCCCGGTGCCACCGTCGTCACCAAGCCCTGCAGCCGCCGGATCTCATTCCCGTTGACGTATATATTCACGTAACGGCGAACGGTTCCGGTTTCATCCCGCAACCGCCGCGACAGCGCCGGATAATCCCCGGTCACCGTATCCAGCACCCACTCCACCGTCACCGCTTCCTCCGCGGGCGCAGTCAGGATGGACTGCCCGCCGGCCAGCGGTTGGAGGACGCTCGGCAGGACCACACTGATCGCGGAATCCGCCGGCACGGGCATGCCGTTAGTCACGACGCCGTTCATGCGTTTCCAGCCCTTCACGGCTGCACTGGTTCACAGCTGCATCGGGAGCAGGGCAGCGGAAACCGTAGCAGCCCGCACGCACAGCACGTCCGGCAGGTGCGAGGCCACTTCGCTGAAGTGCTCCCCCTCGTCGGCACTGGCATAGACGCTGCCGCCCCGCGTTCCGAAGTAGACGCCCGCGGGCTCGGCCTCGTCGACGCACGCAGCATCGCGCAGCACGGCGTTGTACTCGGGGTCCGGCAGACCGGAGTCGAGCCGTTTCCAGCTGGCACCGGCGTCGTCCGTCCGGTGCACCGCCAGCTTGCCGTCAGGCGGAATCCGCTCGCCGTCGGCCTTCAGCGGGATCACCCAGGCCGTACCGGCCCGGCGCGGGTGCGTCAGCATCACAAAGCCGAAGTCCGCCGGGAGCCCTTCGGCGATCGATTCCCACGATTCGGCGTCGTCGTCGCTGCGGTACACGCCGTGGTGGTTCTGCGCATACAGGCGGCCGTCGACGGCGGCGTCCGCCGCGATCTTGTGGACGCACTGGCCGAATTCAGGGTTGGGGTCCGGCATGAAGTAAGCGGAGATCCCCCTGTTGCGGGGTTCCCAGGAAGCTCCGCCGTCGAGCGAGCGGTAGACCCCGCCTGTGCTCATGGCGACGTGGACTTTCTCGCCCGTGGGGTCAACGACGATCGAGTGGGCCGCGGCGCCGCCATAGCCGGCTCCCCATTCGCTGCGGTGCGGATGGTCCCAGAGGCCGCGGTTGAGCTCGAAGTGCTCCCCGCCGTCGGTCGATTTCCAGACGGAGATCGGTTCGCACCCTGCCCAAACGACGCCGGGCCGGGACTCGGCATCGGGGTGGATCTGCCAGATTCGTTCCAAGGCGGCGTCCGCGCCGTCGGGGAACGTGATGGCGCCGTTTTCGGGCTCCTCCCACGTCCCGCCCAGGTCATCCGAGTGAAAGACGGTGGGACCCCAGTGCTCGGAGCGGACCCCCACCAGGATCCGGGTCCGCCCGCCGCGGCTGTCGATGCCGATGCTGGGCACTTCACTCATCAGAAAATGCGGCCCGGACAGGGACCATTCCCTCCGGTCCGGGCTGGTCGCCAGCCACAGACCCTTCTTGGTGCCGATCGCCAGGACATAACTCTCTGCAGTAGCCATGCCCCCCATGCAACCACCCGCGCCGGAAGGCCGCAATGGTTTTTTGCGATGCCGCAGTGGTCCCGGGACGGTGCGCCGGCGTGCCGGGCCCCGCCGTCAGTCGACGAACTCCGACTGCGTCTCAATAAAGTCCCAGTCCGCGTCCGTCAATGACCCGGCGCCGCCGGCGTCGAAGATCCCCCGCTTGACGGTCTCGGGCAGCTCGATGGTCCGGAGGTTTTCCCGGAGCCATTCCTTACTCGCCAAATCCAGATCCAGCCACCACATGTAGATCTCCACGGCAGCCACCTCCTCCTGTGTTCTTCAACCGTAGGCCCCGCCACCGGGGTGTACAAGGGATGCGCCGGGACCGGCGCCGCAACGGGTCCGGCGCCGGGACCGGGAAGTAAGTCCCTGTTCAGGGCGACACCGCCGGGCAAGAATGAAGTATGTCCGCCGAGTCCGCCGAGTCCGCCGCCGGGCCCTCGCCCGTCGTGGTGGCCGTGCTTCCGGGACAGCATCCCGAGGTGCTGCAGACCGCCGGCGCGCTTGCCAAGCGCCTCGCCGTGCCTCTGGTCTGCGCGTATGTGGACGAGGCCAGCTACCTCGTGGAGTGGGACCCGGAGAGGTCCGCGCACCGACTGTCGCTGCACCCGGACACGGACAACGACGAGATCCGGGCGACAACCCAGGAGCTGCGCTCCGTCATTGAGGCACGCTGCGGAGGCCTGGGCATCGACTGGACCCTGCGCACCCTGGCGGGCGACCCGGCCCGGGCGATCGGCAGACTGGCCGCCGAGACTGACGCTCTCATGATCGTGGTGGGGACCCCGGAACCCGGACTCGGCCACCGCATTTCCGCGGCGCTCAACGGCTCCGTGGCGGCATGGCTGAGCCACCATCAGCAGCATCCGATCCTGATCGTTCCGGCGGCAGGAAAATAAAGCGAAAGTAGTTATTCGGGGTGCTGGCGCTATCCCACTACCGCCAAGTAAGCTCGATACGTAGGCCGGATGAACCGCCTACCCAATAGCTGCTCCGGAGTGCGTATCCCCCAATAACGCACTCCGGAGCTCTTTAATTTCCGCCAAGCGCCGAATTCACCGCCGGGCCGCCCCGGACGCTTGAAACATACCCCTAGGGGGTATATGTTGAGGGCATGAGCGAGTCCGAAGATCCCGTCACATCCCCCCTGGCGCCCCACGAGCAGCACGGCTACACCTCCAACAAGGAGGCCTACCTGCGCCGGCTCAAGCGGATCGAAGGCCAGGTGCGAGGCATCGCCCGCATGGTTGACGAGGACAAATACTGCATCGACATCCTCACCCAGGTTGCCGCCGTCACCAAGGCCCTGCACGCCGTGAGCCTGGGGCTCGTGGAGGAGCACATCGGCCACTGCGTCGTCGGCGCCGCCTCGGAGCCGGATCCGGAACTGCGCGCCGAAGCCATCGATTTCAAAGTCAAAGAGGCCGCCGATGCCATCGGCCGCCTCCTGCGCTAAGAACTGCACCACCCACCCCACCACCGGGCCGGGGAACCATCCCCTGCCCAGCGACAAGGAGCACCCCATGGGCACCGTTTCCACCACCGTCAACGTTTCCGGAATGACCTGCGGCCACTGCGTGTCCTCCGTCAGCGAAGAACTTGAGGCGCTCTCAGGCGTCGAAAAGGTCGACGTCGACCTCAAGGCCGGCGGCATTTCCACTGTCACGATCACCTCCAGCGAAGCATTGTCGTTTGCCGAGATCGGCGAGGCGGTCGCTGAAGCAGGCTACCTCGTGGTCGCCACCGAAGCCTGAGCGCCCTCACGGGCCGGCGGACGGCCCAGAACGGACCGAACGATGAGAACAGAAGGGCGCCGTGCGTAACGAGCAGCTGCTGCACCAATCCGGAAGCCGTGTCATTGACCTAGATATCGAGGGCATGACGTGCGCCTCCTGCGTCAACCGGATCGAACGCAAACTCGGAAAGCTCGACGGCGTCGAAGCCTCCGTCAATCTGCCCCTTGAGACCGCCCACGTCACCGTCCCGGCGGCCATCACAGACGAACAAATCACCGCCACCGTCGCCGCAGCAGGCTACAAGGCCACGATCCGGCCCCCCAAACACCCGACTGACGTGAGCGGCCCCGCCGAAAGCCCCAAGCTCGGCCCGCGGCTCGTCGGGGCAGCCGTCCTCACCGTCCCGGTGTTCCTCATTTCGATGTTCCCGGCCTTCCACTTCGCCAACTGGGGCTGGGCAGCAGCCATCCTGGCCCTGCCCGTGGTTACCTGGGCGGCGTGGCCATTCCACCGGGCAGCCGCCGTCAACGCCCGGCACCTCTCCTCCACGATGGACACGCTCGTCTCCATTGGCGTGACAGCGGCCTACGTCTTCTCAGCCTGGCAACTCTTCGCTGACCCGCTAATGACCGCCCACCCGGGGATGGACGGAACGGGGATGGACTCCGGCGGCCTCTACTTCGAGGTTGCCTCGGTCGTCACCACGTTCCTGCTGCTGGGCCGGTATCTGGAGGCGAATGCCAAGCAAAAAGCCGGGGACGCCCTCAAGGCACTGCTGAATCTGGGTGCCAAGGATGCCACGGTGCTCCGCGACGGCCAGGAGCAGCAGATTCCCGCCGATCGGCTGGGAGTAGGCGACCTCATTGTGGTCCGCCCCGGCGAGAAGATCGCGGCTGACGGCATCGTCGTCGAGGGGTCCTCCGCGGTCGACGCGTCGCTGGTCACGGGTGAATCGGTGCCGGTGGAAGTCGGCCCGGACAGCCCGGTCACGGGCGCCACCATCAACACCTCCGGCCGGCTGCTGGTCCGCGCCACGCGCGTCGGCGCCGAAACCACCTTGGCCCAGATGGGCCGGTTGGTCTCCGAGGCGCAGACCGGCAAGGCGCAGATCGCGCGCCTCGCGGACCGGATCAGCGCCGTCTTCGTGCCGGTGGTCCTCGCCATCGCCGTGGTGACGTTTGGCGCCTGGCTGCTCGCGGCCGTCCCGGAGATCAGCGACGCCGAACTCCGGGCAGCGTTTACGGCCGCCGTCGCCGTACTGGTCATTGCCTGCCCCTGCGCCCTGGGCCTGGCCACCCCGGTGGGGCTGCTCACCGGAACCGGCCGGGGCGCCCAGCTGGGCATCCTGATCCGGGGCCCCCAGGTCCTCGAGGACACCCGGACCGTGGACACCATCCTGCTGGACAAGACCGGCACCGTGACCACCGGCCACCTCGCCGTCGACGGCACGGAGGCCTTCGGAGCGTTCACCCCTGCTGAGGTTCTGCGTCTGGCCGGAGCCCTGGAGGCCGCGTCTGAACACCCCATCGCCCGCGCCATCGCTGCCGCGGCACGGGACGCGGCACTGGTTACGGCACCGGTTTCAACACCGGACGCCGCGGCAGGGGCGCCGGGTTCAGGGACCCCCGAGGTCGCGAACGACGGCGCCGGCCTGGCCGCCGTCGCCGGTTTCCGCTCCGCGCCCGGCGGCGGGGTCCAGGGAACCGTGGAGGGCCGGCTCCTGACGGCAGGCCGTACGGGCTGGCTGGAGCAGAACAGCATCGCGCCCGCCGCCGCGCAGCTGGAGGCCCTCCGCACCGGCGAAGCCTCGGGCGCCACAGCGATCTGGCTCGCCGTCGACGGGGAGCCCGCGGGCATCATCAGCCTGCGGGATACGCTCAAGCCGGGCTCTGCAGCCGCGATCTCGCGGCTGCGCGGGCTGGGTCTCCGGCCGATCCTCCTGACTGGGGACAACGCCGCCGTGGCCGCGCAGGTGGCAGCCGCCGTCGGCATTGCTCCGGAGGATGTGTTCGCAGGGGTGCTACCGGAGGGCAAGGTCGAGGCGGTGCGGAAGCTGCAGTCCGACGGCGCCACTGTCGCCATGGCCGGTGACGGCGTCAATGACGCCGCGGCGCTGGCCCAGTCGGATCTGGGCATCGCGATGGGCTCCGGCACCGATGTTGCGATCGAGGCCGCCGACCTGACGGTCATGGGCAACGATCTGGGGCAGGTCGCCCAGGCCATCGAGCTCTCCCGCCGGACCCTGGCGACCATCAAAACGAACCTCTTCTGGGCCTTTTTCTACAACGCCATCGGCATTCCCATAGCGGCCCTGGGACTCCTGAATCCAATGATCGCAGGGGGCGCCATGGCCGCGAGTTCCGTGCTGGTGGTGGCCAATTCGCTGCGGCTGCGCAGCTTCGGCAGGTAGGCCAGCTTTCGCCCGGGTCCTTCCCTCAGGCCGCGCCAAAGCGGGCGGCCGCCTTGGCTTTCGCCTTGGCAGCTTCCTCCCCGCGGTCCTTTGCCGGCGCGTGGGTCACGAGGGAGTCGAGCAGGTGCTGGGTGGCGTGGGCAATCTCATGCACAGCACGGTTGAAGGCCTCTTCGTTCGCCTTGGAGGGCCTGGTGCTGCCACTGATCTTGCGCACGTACTGCAGCGCGGCGGCCTCCACCTCGGCGGTGGTCGCGTGGGGTTCAAAGTTATGGAGGGTCCGGATATTTCGGCACATAGCTCCATGCTAGGTGTCCCGGGGCCCGGGAACGAGCGCACCCGCTGCACGGTGCCGGACCCGCATTGGGGCCGGCTCTGGCAGAACGCGCCTACGGTACGGGTTCGACGTCGTTCGCGTGGTTCAACGGGGCCGGCAGCGGGGCGGCGCGCAGTTCGTCCAGCCGGACCAGAACCACGCCGCCGACGATCAGGAGACCGCCGAGCAGCTGAATCGTGCCGGGCAGCTCGCCGAGCAACAGCCAGGCCCAGATGACGGCGAAGAGGACTTCGGTCAGCGACACGAAGGACGCCACCTTGGATCCGAGGGCCCGCGCGGCGACAATTCCGGACACGTACGCCAGGACCGTCGCCAGGACCACTAGGCCGCCAAGGGCGACCCACCAAGGGGTGATCCAGGGTCCCAGCCGCGTATCGGCCGTGCCGAACGCCATCGGCACCAAACCGGTGGCGGCCGCGAGCCACATCACGACGGCTCCGACCATCAGGCCGCCTGAGGCCAGGACAATCGGCGGGAGGGTGTCGTTTTCCTTGGCCGTGATGAAGAAGTAGATCGCAAGGCAGACCGCGGCCGCAATCCCCCACAGCACGCCGATCAGGTCAATCTTCACGGCACCCGTCAGGTCCAGGACCAGGACCAGTCCGCCCAGCGACAGCAGGGTGCCGGCGATGGTCAGCGGCCGGGGACGCTTCCGGCTCGCGGCCCACAGCCACAGCACGATGATGACGGGCGCGAGGTACTCCAGCAGGAGGGCGACGCCCACCGACAGCCGGGACACCGCATTGAAATAGAACAGCTGGCACGCGGCGACCCCAATGACGCCGAAAAGCAGGATGGTCAGCCAGTTGTCCTTGAGTTGGTGCCAGCGGCCGCGCAGCGCCGGGATGGCGGGAACCGCGAGGATCAGCGCGGCGCCGGTGAGGCGGCCCGTAACGGCGGCCCCGGGCGTCCAGCCCGTTTCGAGGAGGGCCTTGGCGAACGATCCGGAGATGCCAAAGACCGCCGAGGAGAACAACGCGATGCCCAGGCCAGAGGCCATGAAGCTGGACGCGACACCGGCCCGCCTGGTGCCGGCCGTGGCGCCCCGCGCCGTGCCCGTCGTCGCCCCCATTGCGCTGCCGGCCGGTTCCGAGGCAGGCCGCAGGGCGGCAAGGTCTTGGACCGGGGCGGCGACGGTGCGGCGGGGGGCAGACACGGCATTCTCCTGTCAGGAGTAAAGTGGGGTTATGGTCATGACATTACGCCCCCGCAAGGTAAGGAGTCAAGATGGTCTTTGCCCCTGACACAGAAGTTGCCCTGCGTTCCGTGGTCAACCTCATCAACACCGCCGCGAACGGCCAGGAACATCTGGCCACGGTCAAGGACCTGGACGGCTTCCTGGCGGCTGAGGGCTTCACTGGCTCCCGGGCCCGGGACCAGGCCGAGCTGGAAAGCATACGGCGGCTCCGCGGCGAACTCGCCGAGCTCTGGGTGGCGGAGGAGGCCGCTGCCGCGGAGACCGTGAACCGGCTGCTCCGCGAGGCCCGGGCACTCCCCCAACTGGTCAAGCACCATCCGTGGGACTGGCACTTGCACGCCACCACGCCCGAGGCCCCGCTGGCCGACCGCATGAGCACGGAGGCGGCCATGGCGATCGTGGACGTGATCCGCAGCAAGGAAATGGACCGCCTGCTGGTGTGCGCGGCGGAAGACTGCGACGCCGTCGTGCTCGATCTGAGCCGCAACCGCTCGAAGCGCTACTGCGACACGGGAAACTGCGCCAACCGCGCGCATGTGGCGGCATACCGGGCCCGCAAGGCGGTGTCCTGACCTGAGGGGTCCCGGTGTTGCGTGGTTAGGCCTGCGGCGTCAGGCGTGCGGTCCGTTGTCGCCGGAATCGGCCGAATCGACGGGGCCACCAGTTTCGGGCCCGGGCTGCACGGAGGGGCCGCCGTGGCCGGAAGGGGACCGCTTGGAGCTGAGGTTGACGCCGGAGCCCTTCCCCAGGTGCTCGGCGTTGTCCTTGTAGCTCATCGAGAGCATGGCGGCCACCACGAGGATCACAATGAAGGCGATCCCGGCGCCGATGAAGGCCAGGTCAAAGCGGGGCGAACGGGCGCTGCCGCCCGAGGCGAAGATCAGGACGCCGAAGAACACCACGACGGCCCAGAACGCGGAGAACATGAGCGTTCCCTTGACCGAGGTCCGCACGTTGCGGGACGCTCCGGATTTCTGCTGTGCCAAGGTGTTTTCCTCCTGCAGCCTGCGCGGGAAGCGTGGCTGTCTTGTTACCGCAATTGTTCTACGCCGGGTAGAACCTGTCGGTACTAGTTTACGGCCTCCGCGGAATCGCCCCGAGCATCATGCCGCAGGGTCAGCCCGGACAACATCCACAGCACGCCACTGATGATGGCCCCGCCGCCGGCCACGCCGAGGAGCGCGTGCGCACCAAGGCCGATGAAGAACGGCAGCGCGATCGCCGTGCCCAGCCCGATCACGCCGGAGGCGATCCAGTCCCGGGCCAGTACGGACCGGCCGCGGCTCGGAATGCCCGCGAGCAGCTCCGCAACACCGGCACCGCCGAGACCGATTGCGGCGATCGTTCCGAAGACGAGGGAGCCGGGGATCATGGCCACGGCTGCACCGGCCCCGGCCAGGACGGCCCCGCCGGCGGAGAGGATCCTGCCCGCACGTTCCCGCGGACGGTACCCGGACTTGGTCACGGTCCAGATCAGCACTACACCGGTGGCCAGCAGGTACAGGCCGCCGGCCCAGCCCATGCCCGCCTCGGATGGCGCGGCCCAGAAAACGGTCACCGCACCAAACACGAGCGCAACGGCTGCCCTGACCAGCACGGGCTTCCAGAGGTCGGCCGCGGCGCGGATGGCAGGGGTCGCGTCAGGCGCTGCGGGAAGAGTCACCTGTCCAGTTTAGTGCGAAGGCGGCACTGCGCGCGCCGGGAGCGGGACGCCAGCCGGCGGAGGTCCGGCAGAGTCCGACGGCCCCCGGCCGGGCCGGCTCACCGCGCGCCGAGGACCATCCAGCGGTCCGTCCGCGCCCGGAGGCCCAGCGTCAACGCCCGCGCCGCCATGTAGCCCAGGGAAAAGGCGGCCCAGAGCCACAGCAGCCCCGCGCCGCCGCCGATGCCGGAGTGCCACACGGCCAGCAGCAGGGGAAGATAGGCCGCGAGATTCACGACGCCGGCGATCGCAAGATACCGGGCGTCGCCCGCTCCAATGAGGACGCCGTCGAGGACGAAGACGTAGCCGGCGATCGGCTGGCCCGCGGCGAGGACCCACAGGGCGAGCGTAAGCGCCGCCCGGACCTCGGCGTCGGACGTGAAGAGGGCGCCCGCCCACGGCGCGGCCGCCGCGAGGAGGATCCCGGTCAGGGCACCGAAGCCGAGTCCCCACCGCGTCATGGTGCGCGTCAGCGCCCGGACGGCGCCGGGCCGGGCCGCCCCGAGTTCCTTGCCGATCAGAGCCTGGGCCGCGATCGCCAGGGCGTCCAGGGCGAAGGCGAAGAACGTGAAGATGGTCGTTGCCAGCTGGTGCGCAGCAAGATTGACGGGACCCTGGGCCGTCACCGCCACTACCGTGGCAAGAATCGCGATGCGCAGGCTGAGCGTGCGCAGCATGAGCCAGGAGCCGACCTTGGTCAGGGCCGGGATCCCGCGCCAGTCCGGCAGCAGGGACACCCCGTGGTTGCGCGCGTTGCGCCGGACGATCAGCACGTACACGGCCGCCATGGCCCATTGCGCGATGCTCGTGCCCACGGCGGAACCTGTCACGGACCAGCCCAGCCCGTAGACGAGGAACAGGTTCAGCAAGATGTTCAGCGTGAATCCGGCAGCGGCGACGGCCAACGGGGTCCGGGTGTCCTGAAGTCCGCGCAGCACGCCGGTGCCCGCGAAGATGAGCAGCATCGCCACCAGGCCCGGCATGGACCCGCGCAAGTAGTCCATGGCATACCCATGCACCTCGCCGCGGGCACCCATAAGGTCCAGGAGGGGCCCGGCGGCCAGGAACCCGGCGATCGCCAGGACGATGCCCAGCAGAAGCGCCAGCCAGATGCCGTCCCGTCCGGCAGCGAGGGCCTTTGCGAGCTGGCCGTTGCCGATGGCCCGTGCGACCGCCGGCGTCGTGGAGTACGCGAGGAACACCATGAGACCCACGGCCGTGTGGAGGACCGCCGACGCGAGCCCGACGCCGGCCAGTTCGGCAACTCCGAGGTGACCCACGATTGCCGAATCCGCGAGCAGGAACAGCGGTTCGGCAATGAGGGCGCCGAACGCCGGCACCGCCAGGCGGAGGATTTCCCGACGATGCCCCACGGACGGCGGCAGGGTCTTGGGCAGGGAAGGGGAGGCAGGCACGGCTTAACCCTAGCGGGGTGAACACGACGTCGCCCGGCGTCATTTAGTTGACATTTCAACAAAACCGGGGAACCTTTAAAGTTGAAAGTACAACTTCCTCGCTGTTTCGGCCCGTTCCGCGGTTTGGGGATTCCGCTTCTTGGGGATCCCATCGTTTCGCCCCGGCCGAAGCGGCGGTCCACTCGAGAAAAGGCCCCCATGAACCAGCCCGCACTGACCACCTCCGCCCGAACCATCCTGCGCGTTATTACGGGATTCCTGTTCGCGGCCCACGGCTGGCAGAAATTCAACGAATTCACCATCGCCGGCACCCAGGCTGCCTTCACCCAGATGGGCGTCCCGGCGGCCCAGGCGGTGGCCCCCGTCGTCGCGACCCTCGAACTCGTCGGCGGCGTCGCACTGATCCTGGGCGTGCTCACCCGCGTTTTCGCCGCCCTCCTCGCACTGGACATGCTGGGCGCCCTCTTCCTGGTCCACGCCTCCGCCGGCGTCTTCGTGGCCACCGGCGGCTACGAGCTGGTGCTGATCCTGGCGGGCGCCGCCCTGGCCGTGGCCCTCGTTGGCGCCGGCACGGTCTCCGTGGACAAGGCGCTCTTTGGCCGTAGCGGATCCAGGCTCCGCGTCCTCGCCTGAGGCGTTTGTCCCGGCACCTTCCAGCGCTCCCGGCGGGCGGTCACCTCGCGGTGGCCGCCCGCCGTCGCATGTCACCGGGTTCCTATGGCGCGGGTTATGGCGTCCCGGACAGCGATTGTGTCGCCGGCCCACGGCTCCCGGCCGGCCCTTCAGTAAACTCACAGCATGAGCGAGAACGCGCCCAATTCCGTGACCCTGCGCTTCCTGGCGGCACCCACCGACGTCGGCCACAGCGGTTCGGTCGACGCCGGCACCGTGCTGGAGTGGGTGGACAAGGCGGCCTACGCGGCCGCCGTCGGCTGGTCAAAGTCCTATTGCGTGACGGCCTACGTGGGAAACATCCACTTCGCAGATCCGGTCAACAGCGGTGACATGGTGGAGGTCGAGGCCACGATCGTCTACACCGGGCGGTCCTCGATGCACATCCGCACCGTGGTGTCCTCGAGCGATCCCAAGGGCGGACCCGCCACCATGCGCAGTCAGTGCATCGTGATCTTCGTGGCCGTGGGCGCAGACGGCAAACCCATACCGGTGCCTCAGTTTGAACCCGCGACGCCGGCAGAAATCGACCAGCGGGACGACGCGCTGGCCCGGATCAAGGTCCGCGAAGAAATCGTCCAAGCCATGAGCGAGCAGGAATATACCGATGCCGGCACGGCCGAACGCGTGGTGCTGCGGTTCATGGCGGCGCCCACTGACGTGAACTGGGGCGGCAAGGTCCACGGCGGAATCGTTATGAAATGGATCGACGAGGCCGCGTACGTCTGCGCCTCCCGGTACTGCGGAAAGGACACGGTGGCCGTGTTCTCCGGCGGCGTGCGGTTCTACCGTCCGTTGCTGATCGGCCACGTGGTGGAAGTGGAGGCCCGGCTGGTGTACACCGGCACGAAAGGCATGCACATCGCCGTGCACGTCCGTTCGGGAGACCCCAAGGGACGCGAGCTGAACCTCACCACGTACTGCCTGACGGTCATGGTGGCCCGCGACGAGACGGGAACGTCGGTCCCGATCCCGCAGTGGGTTCCGGTCTCCGAGGAAGACAAGCGGCTGCACGCCCATGCCCGCGAACTGCTGGAAATCCGCGGCCGGGCCCCGGGGAACCGGCTGCCCAACCATCTGCTCGCGGCAGGCGGCCGCTAGGTCCGGGCCGGGTTGGTCCTGGCCGGGCGGGGCGGGTTGGTCCTGGCCGGGCGGGGCGGCTAGAAGCCGCCGCCACCGCCGGCGTCGGCCGCCATGTTGGCAAACCGTGAGTAGTGGCCCTGGAAGGCCACAACAATGTCCTTCGTGGGGCCGTTACGGTGCTTGGCGATCAGGATGTCCGCCTCACCGGCGCGCGGGGACTCTTTGTCGTAAACGTCTTCACGGTGCAGCAAGATCACCATGTCGGCATCCTGCTCGATGGAGCCGGATTCACGCAGATCCGAGACCATGGGCCGCTTGTCCTGGCGCTGCTCCGAGCCACGGTTCAGCTGCGACAGTGCAATCACAGGGACCTGGAGTTCCTTGGCCAGGAGCTTCAGCGCACGGGAGAACTCGGAGACTTCCTGCTGACGGGATTCCACCTTCTTGCCCGAGCTCATCAGCTGCAGGTAGTCCAGGATCACGAGCTTGAGGTCATGCTGCTGTTTCAGGCGCCGGCACTTGGCGCGGATTTCCATAAGCGACATGTTGGGGCTGTCATCGATGAACAGCGGGGCATCGTTCATCCGGCCCATCGTGGTGGCGATTTTGGACCACTGCTCGTCTTTGATGGTGCCCTTGCGGAGGTCCTGAAGGCCGATCGTGGCCTCGGCGGACAGCAGGCGCATGGCGATCTCGTTGCGGCCCATTTCGAGGGAAAACATGACGGTGGTGAGGTTATTCTTGATGGCGGCCGAGCGGGCGAAGTCCAGCGCGAATGTGGATTTACCGACGGCGGGGCGCGCGGCGATGACGATCATCTGGCCGGGATGCAGGCCGTGGGTCAGTTCATCGAGCTCGTAGAAGCCGGTGGGGACACCCACCATGCCCTCCCCGCGGTGTCCGGAGGCCTCGATCTCGTCCACCGTGGACTCCATGACGTCCTTGAGGACCACATAGTCCTCAGCGGTGCGGCGTTCGGCGACGGCGTAGACCTCGGCCTGGGCCTGGTTGACGAGGTCCTCCACCTCGCCGTCCTGTCCGTAGCCGAGCTGGACTATCTTGGTGCCGGCGTTCACAAGGCGGCGCAGCACCGCGCGTTCGCCCACGATTTCGGCGTAGTACCCGGCGTTGGCGGCGGTGGGGACCGTCTGGATGAGTTCGTGCAGGTAGGCGGGTCCGCCGATCCTGTTGATTTCACCGCGTTTGGTCAGCTCGTCCGAGACCGTCACGGCATCGGCAGGCTCACCGCGGCCGTAGAGGTCAATGATGGCCTCGTAGATGGTTTCGTGTGCCGGACGGTAGAAGTCCTGGCCGCGCAGGATCTCGACGACGTCGGCGATGGCGTCCTTGGACAGCATCATGCCACCCAGGACTGACTGCTCCGCGGGAATGTCCTGCGGGGGCTTGCGGCTGCCCTCGGCTCCCCGCGTACCCTCGACTGAGTCCAGATGCGTAACTGACAAAACTGCCGTCCTTCATTGTGTGCCGCGGCGGATATCCTTTCGCCGCGGCGCGTAAGCGCTGTGCGGTGATGCCCAGCTGCCCTGATGCCTAACTGCTGCGGTGCCTACCCGCCGTGGTGCCAGCTGCGGTGCCTACCCGCTGTGGTGCCAGCTGCGGTGAATCCCAACGGCTGTGATGCCCAACATCACGGCTTGGCGCCACCGGGCCACCCAATTCGTATCAGTCAGCTCCGACAATTCGCCGCCGGTCCTCCCTGCCGCGGTTATCCACAGCGCTGGTGCGGCCGTACGCCGCCGGGATCCCGGGGGCGGGTTTCCTCAGTGGGCACCGCCCGGCGACCGAAGGATTTCCGCTTCCAAAGCCCGATATCCTGCAACGTTATCCCCCGATCGGGCAGGCACCAACCCGGACGGCGCGCCCCCCTGTGGATAACCTGTGCACTAGTGGCAGATGCTTGTGCACAGTCTGTGGGTAGAGCTGTGGATAGAAAAAAAGTTGAGTCCGTAATCCATTCTTGACCTGCGGAAACATTGGATTCATCTTGTGGACACAAAACAATTTTCGCCAAGGTTCATCCACAGCCTGCACCTTGTGGCTGGGGATACGCCGCGGCTTGGGAGGCCACATTCGCGGCCCGATACGCGCATTTTGTGAGCGGACTCACGCCAGTGGGGAGGATTGAGGTGGAGTTGACGCGGGCCGCTGCGCACTGTAGGCGCGGTGCGGAACATGCTGTGGATAACCGCAATCTGGCATAAGCTCTAACCATGGGCGATGTACTGATAGTCATGTTGCCTGGCCTCATTCTGGCGGCTGTGCTCTGGACGGTCGCCACGGCCCTGAAGCCGCGGAATTTCGGCATCTCGGACGCCGAGCGCTACCAGCGGGAACTGGCAGTAAAGTCCCAGGCCCACTATGCCGCGCAAGTCGAGGCTGCCGTGGCCGCGCGAGCCCGGATTGAAGCCACCACGCGCCCCAGCCAGAACTCCCAGCAGCAGTCGCAACAAGAGGACCATGCCCGCTCAGCGCTGCTCTCCCGGAACGCCTCGGCCCCTGCAGGGACGCGGCACGGAGACCCCCTGCTCGCCGTCGGACACCTCAGTCCCCAGCTCCTCCAGGAGCTGCAGGCGCTGGCCCGCAGCGGCCATAAGATCAAGGCCACCCGGCTGCTGCGGCAGTCGACGCACTCAGACTTCAAGACCGCTAAGAATTATGTAGATCGGCTGTAGCACATGGAAGCACTGCTCATTCCCGTACTGATCCTGGTGCTCGTGGCCGCCGGCGTGCTGCTGGCGGTCCGGGCATGGAGCCGCCGCGGCCAACGCTCCCGACCGGAGGCCATGCCACGGCCGGACCCTGACTCCGCGGAGCTCGCCCGGGCGGTGGCCGCCAAGCTCAATCAGGAGCAACACCGGCGGCTGTACGCACTGATCGCGCAGGGACAGGCCATGGCTGCCATCAAGGTGTACCTCGAAGCCACGGGAGAGGGCCTCCGCGCGTCCCGCGACGCTGTCGCGGCTCTAGCGGCCCACCCCCAGCCGTTCCGTGCCCCAGAGGCCGTCAAGGAGCCGGCCCCGGACGAGGACGAGGTGCCGCAGCGGTTTTCGTACCGCTACCGCGCGATCGCGAGCAAGGGCGACGTCACGCGCGAGGTGAGCAGCAACATGCTCAATGACGAGATCTACGGGAGAATCCGCACCCTGGCCAAGAGCGGAGACACCGAGGCGGCGGCGACCGCACTGACCCGCCACTCGGATATTTCCATGAAGCAGGCCAGAGAGTTTATCGCTCTGCTCGACGACTGATCACGGACAGCTCGAAGAGGCCCGGGTTGCCCGGCCTGCAGACGCTACCGCTGGCCGGAGATCCCGGCGAGCAGCTGCTCAAACGGCAGGGACTCCAGCACGGCCGGCTTCTGTTGCGACCCTGCGTCCTGGAGCAGGCGGACGAACTCCCCCGCTGCCCGATCCACACGCACGGACAGCGGCGAGCCGCCGTCGTCGTTGTTTCCCCAATCCTGGGGACCGGCGAAGACCGCGGTGGCCGCGATCCGGGTCCGAAGGTAGGTGAAGAGCGGCCGCATCGCGAAGTCCAGCACCATCTGGTGCCGGTCCGTGCCGGCGGTGGCACCGAGGAGAACCGCCTTGCCCTCCAGCGCCTTGGGATCGAGCACGTCGATGAAGGACTTGAATAACCCGCTGTAGGACGCGCTGAACACCGGGCTGACGGCGATGACGCCGTCAGAGGCCTCGACGCCGGAGATCACGTCGGCCAGCCGCGGAGCTGCGTAGCCGGTCACGAAGTTGTTGGCGATGTCCACGGCGAGGTCCCGCAGTTCCACGACCTCGATGTCAACGGCGTAGCCGGCCGCAGCAAGCTGCCGCTCGGCCGAAGCTGCCAGCTGATCCGCCAGCAGGCGGCTCGACGAGGGGACGCCGAGTCCGGCGGAGATAACGGTGATACGGCGGGTTTCCACGGAGTGCTCCTAAGTTGAATCCAGGTCAGCAACGCCAATACATGCGTTTGCATCTACCTACTCAAGAGCCGGCCGCGTGGATTTATTCCCGCCGCCGTTGCGCCATCATTCCTGGTCCCTAAGAGGCGGGAATAACAACCACAGCAGATGGCGCAACGGCTCAGAGCATGACCCATCCCTCGATGCAGCTCGTGGAATCTCCGCCCACCCAGATGTCCTCACCGGCGGCCTCGACGTAGATCCGGCCAGCGCGACCCAAGACTGTCCCCTGCGCCGCGACGTAGGCCTCCGGAGCACGTCCGCTGCGGATCAGCCACTGGGCCGCGCCGGCGTTGAAGCTGCCCGTGACGGGGTCTTCCGCGGCGGCGTCCCCCGGAACGAAGGTGCGCACCTCGAAGTCGACGGCGGATCCGGCCGGGTGCCGCCCGATGACGCCCACCTTGAGCCCGGTCATAGCCGCATAGTCCGGGCGGACGCTCAGCACCTGTTCCGCCGATTCCAGCAGCACACCGATCCAGTCCGGGCCGTTGACCAGCCACGACGCATCCAGCAGGTCTTCCAGGGGCAGCCCCAGGCCGGCGGCGATACGCCCCAGGTCTTCCTCCGCCACCGCTCCCGAGCGGGTCAGCGGCGGGGCCGCGAACGCGAGGCGTCCGGCGTCGCGCTTCACCCTCACCAGCCCGGCACCGCATTCCTGGACCACCACATCGTCCTGCTGCGGGATGCCGCCCGCCTCAAGCCAGGCGTGCGCCGAGCCCAGGGTGGGATGGCCGGCAAAGGGAAACTCTTCGCTGCCGGTGAAGATCCGCACCCGGTAGTCGGCGTCGGGGTGCGTGGGCGGCAGCAGAAACGCGGTCTCCGCAAGATTGGTCCAGTTGGCGAACTGCTGCATCGTCCCTGCCGCGAGCCCCTCGGCGTCGACGACGACGGCCAGCGGGTTTCCGCGGTAGGGCTCGGCGGAGAAGACGTCGACCTGGTTGAAGGGACGAAGGCGGGGCGCCGCGGCGGGATCGGGGTTCACCGCAGCAGGCTAGCAGCAGCGCCGCCCAATATGGGCCGTGAGGGACCCGCGTTGACGTTAAAGCAGAAGGCCCCAACTGTCGGATCCTCAGAGGGATCCGACGGCGGGGGCCTTCCAGCAGTCCAGGACTGCCTAGCCGGGGAGGCGAGTAGTCGAAAGGACTACTTGCCTGCGACGACGTCTAGTTCGATCACAGCGGAAACGTCGTCGTGCAGACGGACGTTTGCCTGGTAGGAACCGGTCGACTTGATGTGTGCCGGCAGTTCAACCTTGCGCTTGTCGATGCGGCCCAGGCCAGCGGCCTCAACAGCGTCGGCCACGTCGCCCTGCTTGACGGTGCCGAACAGGCGTCCGGTTGCGCCAGCCTTGACGACCAGCTTGACCGGCTTGGCGGAGAGTGCAGCGGCCTGCTTCTGAGCGTCTTCCAGGGAAGCGTGCTCGCGGGCAACGCGGGCAGCCTTGATGGACTCAACCTGCTTCTCGCCACCCTTGGACCAGGTCAGGGCGAAGTTGCGGGGCAGCAGGTAGTTACGTGCGTAACCGTCCTTGACCTCGACAACATCGCCAGCAGCACCGAGACCGGTTACTTCGTGGGTCAGAATGAGCTTTGCCATGTTAGTTAATCCCTTCCTTAGCCGCGGCCAGCGCCGGAGTAAGGCAGCAGAGCAACTTCGCGGGCGTTCTTGATTGCCTGGGCGATCTTGCGCTGTTCCTGCACCGTGACGCCAGTGACGCGACGGGCGCGGATCTTTCCGCGGTCGGAGATGAACTTGCGCAGCAATGCTACGTCCTTGTAGTCGATGACAGTGATGTCAGCGGCCTTCAAGGGGTTGGACTTTGGTTTGGGCTTACGGAGTTCAGCCTTAGCCATCGTGGAGCTCCTATTCGATGGAGCCCGTGGATATTGATCCACGGGATGGTGGTGATCCGGCGCAGTCTGCACCCGGCCGCCTTGCGGCGTCCCGGCGGCTTTCGTTGCCGGACCTTAAATGTTGTTTAGAAGGGAGGTTCGGAATCCGGGCCGTTGCCCCAGCCGCCGCCTGCATTGCTGACCCCGGGCGTGGCCCAGGGGTCTTCCTGCGCTGCGGGCTGGTTGCCGCCCCAGTTTCCACCGGCGTTGCCACCCTGGTTTCCACCAGAGTTGCCACCGAAACCGCCGCTGTTGCCGCCGCCGAAGCCGCCCTGACTGCCGTTTCCGGCACCCCCAGCGCCGGAGCGCTGGGTGCGGTTGACCTTGGCATTGGCGTAGCGCAGGCTCGGGCCGATTTCATCGACCTCGAGCTCGATAACGGTGCGCTTCTCGCCTTCTTTGGTTTCGTAGGAACGGCTCTTCAGCCGGCCGGAGACGATCACGCGCATGCCCTTGGTCAGGGATTCGGCGACGTTTTCGGCTGCTTCACGCCAGACCGACGCGCGGAGGAACAGGGTTTCCCCGTCCTTCCACTCATTGGACTGCCGATCGAAGGTACGGGGAGTAGAAGCGATGGTGAAATTCGCTACGGCCGAACCGGACGGTGTGAACCTGAGTTCGGGGTCACTGGTGAGATTACCGATGACCGTGATAGTGGTTTCGCCTGCCATCTACTGCCTCCTTGTGCGTTCCTGCGGGGATGAAGATTGAAGGTTGACCGCTGAATTACTCAGCAACAACTTTCTGCTCTTCAGGGCGGGTGATCTTGGTGCGCATGATGGTCTCGTTGAGACTCAGCTGGCGGTCAAGTTCCTTGGCGGTAGCCGGCTCAGCGGTGAAGTTCACCACGGCGTAGATACCTTCGGACTTCTTCTGGATTTCGTAAGCCAGGCGACGACGGCCCCAGATGTCAACCTTTTCGATGGTTCCACCATCGTTGGTGATGACGTTCAGGAACTTCTGAAGCGACGGCTCAACGGCACGCTCTTCGACCTCGGGGTCGATGATTACCATCAATTCGTAAGGACGCATATGTGAACCCACCTCCTTTGGGCTAAGCGGTTACGGCATTTCCGTAACAGGAGGTTCATTTGCGGTGCCGTGCGATGCCCGACCACCGGAACGGAGGCAGGGCGCAGCACAGACTTCAATATCTTAGTGCATCGTGGCTTGTTTCGGCGATTCCTAATGGGTCAACGCTAGCCCGGGCGCCCGGCGGCGGGAACAGGGTAGGACCCTCATGTGGAAAACCGCCGCGCGGGCGGGGGTCGGGGAGCCCGCCGGCGGTCTGTGTCATGATCTGAAAATGGACACCGACACCGACACCGCGCTGCCGCCGGTCCGCCGCAGCCGGCTTCGCTTCGCCGTCATGGTGCTGGTAGGACTCCTCGCCGCCGCGGCAACAGGGATGGCAGGGCACTGGGTGGAAGCCCCGGCGGTCGGATGGGGCTGCGCCGCGGCCTGCTATGTGATCTGGGTCTGGCTGGTCGTGGGCCGGCTGGGCCCCGCCGAAACCCGGGCCCACGCCACGGCGGAGGACCCGTCCCGCAGCGTCACCGACCTGCTGATCCTGGCCACGAATGCGGCGAGCCTTGTGGCGGTGGTCGCCGTCGTCATCGATTCACACAGCAGCGACAACGTGGCGCGCCTCGGCGGCGGGGTGCTGGCCCTGGCATCGGTGGCGCTGTCCTGGCTGCTGGTCCAGACCCTGTTCACACTGCGGTACGCGGAGCTCTACTACGGCACGGAGCCACGTGCGGGCGGGGCCGTTGGCGGGATCGACTTCAATCAGGACGGACCCCCGCAGTACACGGATTTCGCGTACCTCGCGACGAGCCTCGGGATGACCTACCAGGTCTCGGATACCGCGCTGAAAAACCATGGCGTGCGTGCCGAGGCGCTCAAGCACAGCCTGTTGTCCTACGTTTTTGGGACCATCATCCTGGCCGCCACACTCAACCTCGTGGTCGGTCTGACCGCCTAACCCTCGTGCCGGTTGGGGCCGGCGGGGGGCAGGCGGGGTCCGCTTCAAATGGTCCGCATACATTGCGGTCGCACTACTCGAATTCGCCCGAACCACTACTCGATTATTCGTGCGCCATAGTAGTCCGGCAGGCCCAAAGCTATATTTGCTTCAGCACGGCCATTTGGTCAGGGATTCCGCTCCCGCCCCGGAGCACGATTTCGGACCTTTGCTTTGGAAGAAGCATTGGACTGTGAGGATTAGCAGCTCAGATTGGCTTCATTATTTCTTTTCCCAGAAGGAGATGATGCCAGTTCTGAACGGTCTCGAGGGATGAAATGGGGGGCACATGGTTTTGTTTGGCCGAGACAAGGAAATCGCCCGCGTCCTTGCGTTGATCCGAAGCCCCCGCGAGTCCGCGATGACGGTTACGGGAGGTCATGGAAGCGGCAAGTCGTCGCTGCTCGCGGAAATTGCCAAGTGGGATGAGTACCGGACGGTCCTCCTCCGCGCTAATCCTTCAGAGTCAAGTTGGCCCTTTTCCGGCCTTACCGCGCTGCTCAACGGAATTGACGACCCCGCGCTGGCGCCCCTCACCGACTATGTGGCCACGTCACCGCGCGGAAACCTCGACGCCGCGGACATTTCAACGATGCTCCTCTCCGCTCTCCGGCAATGGTCCGCGGACCGGACGGTTGTGGTGATTGACGACGCCGAGCAACTCGACCCTGCCAGCCAGATTGTCTTCGGCTTCCTGGCTCGCCGCCTTGCAGGAACAGGACTGGTGCTCATTGCAAGCATGCGCGGCGAGGCGCCGGAGAGTCCGTTTGCCCGGCTGGCCACTCTTCACTTGGAGAATTTGAGCCTCAGCGACGCTGTACGAATGCTCGAAGCCATAACGCCCGGAGTGGGCAGCACAGCAGTAATCCACGCTGTTGCAGCGGCTACTCACGGCAATCCGTTGGCATCGATCAACCTCTACAATCAGCTGATGCAGCGCCAACTGCAGGGGCAATACGCCCTCCCTGTCCCCTTGCACTGGAACGGAAGCTTCGAGCCTGATCTGGCGGCATCGATTTCGGCGTTTTCGCCACGAGGACGGCGGGCACTTGACCTCCTTTCCCTTTCTTACCGGAGCAGCGCCGCTCTTCTGGAGGAAATGCCCGGGGACCTATGGGCAGGCGTGGATGAAATTGTCTCCGCCGGAATAGCCGTCCAAACCGGTTCGCACCTCAGCATTCAGAATCAAATGCTACGCGCGCACGTTTTCTCGGCTATGCAACCTGCGGAAAGAACCGCACATCACCACGCGTTGGCTGCGGTCGCCGAAAAAGCGGATCGACAGGCCTGGCCGTGGCACTTGAGCTACACCCCGGCCGTGCGCCGGGACACATCATTCACCTTGCTCCGCCACGCCATTGAACTTGTGCGGGCGGAGGAGACGCAATCTGCGGTCGAGTACATCGAGCGGGCCCTCACCATCAATCCCTGGGAGGCAGAGACGGCTGCCAGGCTAGGCACAGTCGCGGAAGTGCTGTTCAGCAGGGGGGAATTCGTCTATGCGAAACGCTACTTGGACTGGGCACAACGGATCACGAAAAACCGTGCGCTGACGCTGCGCCTCACCGGGCTCGATTTCCAGATGGAGCTGATGAAGGGCAATTCCGTGCGGCCGAGCATGATGCTTCGGCTCATTAAGGAATTCGGGCATCATGATCCGGGGCTCTCCGCCTGCCTCCTCTCCATCGGCGCCCTGCACATGGCCGAGCGCTGGCAGGTCGAGGATGCCGAGCAACTGTTGGAGCACGCGGAACATTTCCTGGGCGAAGCGTCCAGCGAGGCCCTGGCCGTGAACCAGCGCGCAAGACTACTGGCCGGCGCCGTAAAAGGGAGCGTTGAACAGATATCCCGAGCAGCCGACGGCGACGCCAACAGTTCCCCGGCATCGCTACTACTCAAGGGGCGCGCTCTGACATATGCCGAGAATTACGAGGGAGCCCGCGACCTCTTTTCCCTTGTCCGGAACTTAAGCGCGGCCAGCGATGCGAACTGGAGTGAGACGGCGCGATACTTCGCAGCGGACAATGAAATCCGCGCCGGAAACTTTCGCTCCGCCATTGCACTCATAGATGAAATTGCGAGTTCAGCGACAAGCCAGCAGTACCACCGCGGGATGCGCAACAATTTTCTGCTCTGGCGGGCCTATTCGGTCGGGGACCAGGTGGCGGCCCACGATTGCCTCGCCGAGGCTCAAACGTTTGTCAGCGCCGACGCGCCAGCGCCGGCGGCGGCGCAGCTCTTTGCGTGCCAAGGGCATTTTGCGCTGATGCGGGGCGACCTTGAGGAGGCCTGCACCTTCCTGTCGAGGGCTGTCGAAATTGGAGTCGGTTTCAACAATCCGGCCCTTCTGCGCTGCGAGGCCGACCTGGTGGAGGTGCTGGCCCGGACGGGCCACCGACGCGAGGCCGCCCGGGCCCTCACCGGGATGGAGTACCGGGCCGCCGGCCTGAGGTCCCAATGGTTGCGGATGGCGGTCTCCCGCTCCCGGGCCTTGGTCGCGGAAGGAGACCACTCCCTGGAACTCTTCGTCCAGGCCCTGAATTCCTGGCAGAAGGATGATTCCTTGTTCGAACGTGCCAGGACGCATCTCTGCTACGCCGAGCGGCTGGAGACTTCCGGCAGGCACAAAGACGCCAAGAACGCCCTGCTGAAGGCAAAAGCGCTGTTCGAAGAGGCGGGAGCCGCGTCGTGGACACAGACCGTGGACGCAATGCTTCTCGGCGACCACCTGCAGGATGTCCCGGAGATCCACGGCCCGGCGCTGCCGCTGCTCTCGGACCAGGAACGCGAACTGGTCCAGCTCGTCGCCCGCGGCCGGCGCAACAAGGAAATTGCAGCCTCGCTGTTCGTCTCCGTCAGGACGGTCGAAGTGCGCCTCACCGCGATATATCGGAAGCTGGGGGTCCAGTCACGTTCCCAACTGACGTGCCTTGTGTCTACCGGAGGAACAGTTCCATTACCGGAGCCAGCCCGTGAGGCGTCCGTCCTGGCCGTCTAGGGATGCGCCTGCTCGGAGCCCCTGTCCTGCCCGGAGCGGGCTCGCAGCCGACCGAGGGATCGCCACATCCACAATCCCGCAGATCCCGCATACTTCTCCCGCCCGGACCACATGAAGCCGCCGATTCCGGTTTCTTCCGGTCCGTCAGCGCTAGTTTTTCCCTAGGCACACAGAGTGAATTGCTGAACCGGGTCCATGAGACCGGCAACCGCCGGCTGGATCCGCAAAGAATCGGCGCCGCGCCGCGTAGGTCCGGTGAGAGAGAAGGTGGGGGATGGCGGTTTGGACAGCGGCGCGTCGGGACAGGCAACCCGGCGGAAATCGACCGGTTTCCGGCGCGGAACGCCGCTTTGCACGGGCCGCAGCCGCCCATCTCAGATTCAATCCGGCCCCTACCGGCCGGATTGCCGGGTCCGTTGCTGCACAACGGACCCGCGAACAGGAGCTGGCGGCGTCCGGAGCTGACGGAACCCGCGTCCGGATGCTGCCAGCCAACTTCACGACCGTGTCCACCGCGCAGGCTCCGCATCCCCGCGCCGGCGTCCTAAGCAGCGGGCGGGTGTGACCAGGTGAGTGAGCTCCTGCTGATCGCCGCCACCGGCCTGGGCCGTGAGGTGCTGGCGACCGTTCGCAGCGGCGGACGCTACGACGTCGTTGGTTTCCTTGACGACGACGAGCTGGCCGGGACCGACGTGGACGGAGCGCCAGTCCTGGGAACCATCGATGACTCGGTCCACTACACGCACGCTTTCTTTCTGGTCTGTCTGGATGCCGGCCGACCCCGCGAGGCCGTAGTTGAACGGCTGAGTGCCCTCGGCATTGGCCGCAACCGCTACGCCACGGTGCTGGACCCATCGGTCCGAATGCCCGAAGGGTGCCGGATCGGGCGGGGCAGCATCCTGCTGCAGAACGTAACACTGACCGCCTCTGTGACCTTGGGTGCGCACGTGGTGGCCATGCCCGGGGTCACGTTCACGCACGACGACGTCGTGGCGGACTTCGCGACGTTTGCCGCCGGGACCACTCTTGGCGGAGGGGTCCGGATAGGCCGTGCCGCCCACCTCGGCATGAATTCCAGTGTTCGGGAACGGACGTCGATCGGCGCGTACGCGACGGTCGGCATGGGTGCCGCAGTCCTGAGCGATGTCCCCGACGGCGAAACGTGGGTGGGTGTCCCGGCACAACCGGTCGACCACGCGGGCCGCAACGGAGCGGCGGGCCAGCTGTGAACCGCGCGTCAATCCGGCTTGGGTTCGGAAATCCCGAACGACCGAAGAAGCTCACGCGACGCCCGTTGGTTTCGGTTGTCATCCCCTGTTATAACTACGCCCGCTACCTGCCAGAGGCTGTGGCATCCGTCATGAGCCAAGGCGGCGTTGATTTGGACATCATCATTGTCGATGACGCCTCCACCGACGGCAGTCCCCAGATTGCGCGGGAGCTTGCCGCCGGAGACGAGCGAATCAGCGTGGTTTTGCACAGTCAAAACCAGGGGCATATTGCGAGCTACAACGACGGCCTGTCGCGGGTCCAAGGCGAGTATGTCGTCCTGCTGTCGGCGGACGACTTGCTGGCGCCAGGATCACTGGCGCGGTCCACCGCCCTGATGGAAGCCCATCCCGAAGTCGGGCTGGTCTACGGCTATGCCCAGGAATTTCACGACACGGTGCCTCCTACCCCCGAGACAAGGCCGTCGTGGTCGGTCTGGACGGGCGAAGAGTGGATCCGGATCATGTCCCGGCGAGGGTCCAACATCATCGTTAATCCAGAGGCGGTGTTGCGCCGTTCCATCATGGAACGTCTCGGCGGCTACCGGCCAGACATGCCGCACGCGGCGGACATGGAGCTCTGGCTGCGAGCGGCCGATCTCGGTTCAGTCGGACGAACCAACGGAAGCGTCCAAGCCTTCTACCGGGTCCATGGAACGAACATGCACCTGACGGATTTCGGAGGCGGACTCGCGGACATCCAGGCCCGACGGCACGTTTTCGAGGATCTTGCCAGTGTACCGGGCTCCGCTCTGAACCGGCACCCCGGGCTCCTCCGCATGGCCCGGCGTGCCCTGGCAGTTGAAGCAGTCCGCGCTGCCAACCAGGCTCTCGACAGGGGCGGCATAAACGCAAGTATCGAAAAGGACCTGGCTGAGTTCGCCGTAAAGACAGACGCCAGCGTTACGGGCACCGCGCCGTGGAAGGCATACCGCACCCGCAAGAACGGCCGCATGCCTGTCTATCAGCGCCGGCTCTCCGGCAAGGTGGATAGCTGGCGCTGGTCCTTGCGGTGGCGCCGCTGGAGGCGATTTGGCGTATGACGGCAACCGCATCCCCCGGACTCAGGCAGCGCATCGGTCACGGACTCGCCTGGAGCAGCGTCAACAGCCTCGTCCTCCGCCTGAGCAGTTTCGCTGTGGGCATTGTCCTTGCGTGGCTCCTGGCGCCTGCTCAATTCGGGGTTTTTGCCGTGGCCCTAAGCGTTCAGGCGGTGTTGATATCACTGGCCGATCTCGGAATGAGCGCCGACCTCGTCCGCTCGGAGGATCCGGCCCGTAAGGCGCCTACCGTCGCTACCCTTGCTGCGGTCTCCGGAACCGTGCTGACGGTGACGATGGCGGCGTCGGCCCAGGGGCTGGCGGATCTTCTGGGCAGCCACGACGCCGGACCCGTCATCGCGGTCATGTCTCTCTCCCTGTTGTTCGCCAGCCTCGGTGTGGTGCCGTATGCGGCCCTGCAACGGCAATTCGCCCAGAAGAAGCTGTTTGTCATCTCGTGCGTTGAATTTGTTGTTGGGACCTCTCTGACTATCGCGCTCGTGCTTGCCGGGTGGGGGGTCATGGGCCTTGCCATTGCCCGGCTCTGCTCCCAGGCGGTTTCGGTGGTCCTTCAATTTGTCCTGTCCGGGGAGCGCCCGCGATTCGGTTTTGACCGGCACGTGGCCCCTGGGGTTCTGGACTACGGTCTGCCTGTGGCGGGTGCCAACATGTTGTCCTGGGCGCTGTTGAACGTTGACACCGTCGCCATTTCACGACTTGCCGGGCCCGTAGCGCTCGGGTTCTATTTCCTGGCGTTCAATATCTCGAACTGGCCGATGAGCGCGCTCGGCCAGGTGGTTCGTTCCGTTTCGATTCCGGCGTTCGCCAGGCTGGCACGGGGACGGTCGGATACGAGCTTCGCGGCGATGCTTGGCCCGGTGTGGGCCGTCTCCTTGCTGGCCGGACTCATGTTGGCGGTGTTGGCCGGACCTGTGGTCGAACTCGTCTACGGGCCCAAATGGCTGCCCGCGTCGCTGATCCTGGGCTGGCTCGGAATTTTCGGGGCGCTGCGGACGCTCTTCGACCTCTCAGCTTCGTATCTCCTCGCGCGGGGAGCAGCCCGGGTCACGCTGTTCGTTCAGGTTGCCTGGATTGCCGGCCTCATACCTGCCGTCCTGCTCGGCATCAGCCTGGACGGGACGGCCGGAGTGGCCGCAGCCCACCTGGCAACCGCCGTTCTTGTGGTGTGTCCGGCCTACGCCGTGTCCCTGAGCCGCAGCGGGGCAGACCTACGGGCCGTGGTCTCACGGCTCTGGCCGCCCCTGGCCGCGGCCGTCCCGGCGGCCGCGGCCGCAATGTTCACGATTTCCCTCCTGCCGACGCCGCTGGCCCAACTGCTTGCCGGGGGCGCCGCCGGCGCAGGTGTCTACATTCTGCTGCTGGCCCGGTGGTTCAGCAGGCAAGTCCGTGCCGCGGCGCGGTGGGTAACAGACACCGAAACGCCGGACCGCGGCGAAGAAGCATCGGAAACTCCAGCATCGACGAGCTGAAAAGGAACATCATGACTACTCATCGCGTGCCACTGGTCGACTTGGCCCAACAGCAGCGGCAGATCGACGACACGATTCGTGAGGGCTTCAACCGGGTCATCGCGGAAAGCAGCTTCGTCCTCGGACCCCAGGTCGGGGAGTTCGAAGAGGCCTGGGCAAGTTACTGCGGCACGCAGTTCGCCGTCGGCGTGGGAAACGGGACCGACGCCATCGAGCTCGCGCTTCGGGCGACGGGCGTCGGGCCCGGAGATGAGGTGATTGTGCCGGCCAATACGTTCGTTGCCACGGCCGGCGCCGTCATGCGTGCGGGCGCCAAACTTGTCCTGGCGGACTGCGACGCCGATTTCCTGGTGGACCCCGGGAGCGTCGCGGAAAAGCTGACACCGCGGACCAAAGCTGTCATAGGCGTTCACTTGTTCGGCCAGGCGGCTCCCATGGAATTGCTTCGCGTTGCAACGAACGCGGACGTGACTCTCGTTGAAGACATGGCCCAAGCCCAGGGCGCACAGCGCTTCGGCGCCCGCGCAGGAACGTTGGGCGACGTCGCAGCCACCAGCTTCTATCCGGGAAAGAATCTCGGAGCATACGGGGATGCCGGAGCCGTCATGACGAGTTCGGCCGCAATTGCCGATCAACTCCGCAGGCTTCGCAACCACGGCGGGACAACCCGCTATGAACATGGCGACATCGGCTTCAACTCGCGGATGGATACCCTTCAGGCGGTGGTCCTGTCTGCCAAGCTCGCACTCCTGGATCAATGGAACCAGCAGCGGGCGGAGGCTGCGGGACTATACGCCACGCTTCTGGAAGGTCTTGGCGACGTCGTGCTGCCGGCGACGGCGCCGGGCAACGAACACGTGTTCCACCTGTACGTCGTCCGTGTCCCAGGGCGCGACCGCGACCGTATTGTCGCCCGGCTGAACGCAAGCGGTGTTGGAGCCGGGGTCCACTATCCCCTCCCTATCCATCTGCTGCCGGCCTATGGGTTCCTGGGTCACCGTCGGGGATCCTTTCCCGAGGCAGAGAAGCACTCACAGCAAATACTGTCCCTTCCCCTCTACCCGGGAATCACGGCGTCCCAGCAGGAATTCGTCGCGGAGCAACTGCGTACGTCCTTGGAGAAGTGAGAAAAATGGAGAATACGGTGCAAAGCGTTGATCGACGGATCCGGGTCAAGCCCCGGGTCGTACCGGAGCCACCGGCAACTGTGACGGTAGTGGTTCCTTGCTACAACTACGCGAATTTCCTTCCCCAAGCCGTGCACAGCTGCCTTGCCCAGGAGGAAGTTGAAGTCGACGTGATCATCGTCGACGATGCCTCCACCGACTCCAGCCTGTCAGTCGCCAAAGACCTCGCAGCAGCGAACCCGAACGTCTCTGTGCTGGCGCACGCCAGCAACAAGGGGATGGTGGCGACATTCAATGACGGAGCCGAAACAGCGACGGGAGAGTTCCTGGTGCGGCTCGACGCGGACGATCTGCTCACTCCCGGGTCCCTTGCCCGTGCAACGCAACTGGCCCGGGCGTACCCGTCCGTCGGACTCGTCTACGGTCACCCGATCCACTTTTCCACCGAGAGCCTGCCGGAGTCCCGCAACCAGGCGTCGGCGTGGACCGTCTGGCCCGGACAGGACTGGCTGAGGGGCCGGTGCCGCTCCGCGCAGAACGTCATCACCTCGCCGGAGGTGCTCATGCGCCGTTCCGTTGTTGAACGCATCGGGTATCAGGCGCCGCTACGCCATACACCGGATATGGAGTTGTGGTTTCGCATTTCCGCCTTCGCGGACATTGCCTACATCCACGGGGCAGACCAGGCCTGGCACCGGGACCATCCGAACAGCATGTCTGCCAAGGAAGTGGACGGCTGCCTGGATCTTCGCGAGCGGTATGAGGTCTTCGAAACCCTCTTCGGGGGTGTAGCCGGGGAGATACCCGGGGCCGATGGGCTCTTTCGCGAAGCCCGGGCGGCGCTGGTCAACGAGGCACTCTACACGGCGGGCTTGGAACTCGATCGAGGCCTCCCCGATCCGGCCCTGTTCGCGGCGTACCGCGCGTTCGCGAAAGATGTAGATCCCGAGATCGAGGGATCGGCCGTGTGGGAGACACTGTCCCGAAGGATCAAAAGCCCCGCGCCCGCTGGGGGCGCCAGCATGCTGCCTTTCCTTCGCCGCGTCAGGGCCCGCATCCGCACCACCGTGAATTGGCGCAAATGGCACAGGAACGGGGTGTTCTAACGTGCAGCGGCAATGGACTTCGATTCAACGCTTGGGTGCCCGGTTGCGAGCCAATGGCGCCAGGGACGTTGCCCAGCGGCTTGCGAAACGCACGGCCAGGAAGATCTCGACGACGTTCCGGACCTCAGAGCTGGATTTCCCGCTGCTGTATGCCGATATCGCCGACTCGACGGGCTTGCAGCTGCCGACCCCTCAATCGCTCCCGCCTAAGGAACCCCTCCGGATTGCTTGGCTATGCACGCCTCCCGGGCCTGGGAGCGGAGGCCATACGACGCTCTTCCGCATGGTGCAGGAGCTGGAACGGCGGGGCCACACCTGCACCCTGCTGCTCTACAACCGCCATGGAGCCGAACTGGAGTATCACACCGCCGTGATACGCAAGCATTGGCCCTGGCTCCGCGCAGACGTTCGCTACGTACCTTCCGCAATCGAGGGATATGACGTGACCGTGGCCAGCTCGTGGGAGACAGCCCACGTACTGGCCACAAGGGGGACGACCGCGCAGCACAGGTTCTACTTCGTGCAAGACTTCGAGCCCTACTTCTATCCGCGCGGGAGTCTCTACGCGTTGGCCGAGGACACCTACAGGTTCGGCTTCCGGCACATCGCCGTCGGACACATGGTCCAGCACCTGATCAGCGACGAAACCGGAGCGGCATCCGTCGTCGCCCCCTTTGGCTGCGATACCGGCGTGTATCGCCTTGAGAATACCGGTCCACGCACTGGAGTCGTTTTCTTTGCGCGCCCGGACGTGGACCGGCGAGGATTCCTTCTTGCCAAGTTGGCGCTCGAGGAATTTCACTCCAGGCATCCCGAGCAGTTGATCACGAGTTACGGGGACCGCCCGGAGAACTGGGATGTACCCCATATCCATGCAGGGAGGCTCTCGCCATCCGATCTCAACAGGCTTTACAACCAGTCCGCTGCCGGACTCGCACTCTCCTTCACTAACGTTTCCCTTGTTCCGGAGGAAATGCTCGCGGCCGGCATGACCCCGGTAGTCAATGATTCGCCCCTGGCTCGGATGGGCCTCGGCAATTCGCACGTGAGCTGGGCCAACCCGACACCCGCCGGCCTCGCTGCCGCCCTGTGTAGCGCGGTGGAGGAACCGCCGTCGGCACACCGACTGGCGATGATCGCGGCGAGTGTGCGCTCCGGGTGGGAACCAGCACAGCATGTTGTCGCGGGCGAACTCGAACGCGCCTGCTACGGCTCCGGTTCGCCGCATTCAAAACCAATAGGAGCAGGTGAACAACGTGAACGGTGATGTCACTACAGCGCCCAAAATAGCCGGCGGCGAAGCGTCGCATTTCGTCCTTACCCGCTTCAACGTGCGCTCTTTCTACCATGCGTCCGAACCGACTGATGAGTGGCTCCGCGAGCGGTTGCGGCTTTTCCGCCAGTACTGTTTGCCCGCGTTGGCCGATCAGTCGTCCGTACAGTTTCTGTGGCTGGTCTTCGTAGATGATCAAAGCCCACAGTGGTTCCGTCACGAAATCGAAAAAGATGCCGGGGGAAGATTCGAAACAGTTTACGTCGCCGGAGCATTTACGTCGGAGACCGTTTCGGAAGCCGTGGCGGCCCGAACGGATGCCCCGTACATCCTGACCACCAGGGTGGACAACGACGACGCCGTCGCGCGGGACTTCGTTCAAACGATCCAGAACTGCTTCCAGCGTCAGGACTTTGAATTCATCAACCTCGTAAACGGCGCCCAGTACGCCGACGGAAGGGCATATTTGCGCCCTTACACCAAGAATCCTTTCCTGTCCCTCGTCGAAGCGGCAGGAACGGCCGCGCCGGAGACAGTGTTCGTAGAACACCATTACCGTGTCGATGAACGCGGCCCAGTGCGGAATATTCGTACCGCCCATCCCATGTGGCTCCAGGTCATCCATGGGGGGAATGTTCTCAACGAAATTGTCGGACTCCGGGTCCCCGGGCATCGTATTGCCCGCTTCTTTAACTGCGGTCTCGACTTCAATGACAGTTTCATCGACTTGGTCGCGGAAACGTCCAAGGGCACGGCCCATATTCTTTGGCGCTTTGCGCGAAAACCGGCCCGGGTCACCGAGCTTTGGCGGGCGACGTTCGCCAAGAGAATGAGCCGGAGCTGAGCCTTGCAGCGTAATAAGATGCCGGCGTTGGACTCCGGGTTCGGCTGCATCGTGCACTGCTCGATGCCCTACAACGGTCGCGGCTGGGCCCAGACCTGCGCGTTGATGGTCAGCCGGTTCCCCGGGCAGGGACTCCCGCCCACCGTGGTGCTCCCGCGCGCCACCCGGTCAATGGCTCCGGGCGTGCACGTGGTGGAAAGCATCCTCTACCCGGCGTCCCGGCTGCCGTGGCGGCTGATCGAACCGATGAGCGATGCCGCCCTCGACCGCGCTTACCGCCGGGAGTTGCGGCGGGCCGACCCCTCGGCCACCGTAGTCTACGCGTGGCCGGGGATCTCGCTCGAGCACGTGGCGGCCGCCAAGGAACGCGGTTTCCTCGTGGTGCGGCAAATGATCAACTCGGGCCAGGCCATGGCCAAGCGCCTCCTCGACGGCGCCTATGCCGGGCGCGGGCTCGAGCCCGGGCACGGCATCTCCCGGCAGGCCGTTGCCCTCGAGATGACCGAGCTCGCGATGTACGACCACGTGCTTGCCCCGAACGCTCTCACGGCGCAGTCGCTCCTCGAGATCGGGATCCCCGCGGACCGGATCGTGCCGACGAGCTTCGGCTGGTCGCCAGAGCGCTTCGGGCGCGTGGATGGCACCCGCCGCGTCCACGACTCCCGGCCGCTCAGGTTCCTCTTCGTCGGGCGAGCCGGGCTGCGCAAGGGGGTCCCCGAACTCTTGGAGGCCTGGGAACTCTCCGGGGCTCCCGGTGAGCTGTTCGTCGTCGGTGACGCCGAACCCTCTATACGCGACCTCCTCGATGCCGCCGTCGGCCGGGGGTCGGTAGTCCACGTCCCCTTCACGGACGACGTGGGGTCCTTTTACGCGACGTGCGACGTGTTCGTCATGCCGACCCACGAGGAGGGGGGACCGCAGGTCACGCTGGAGGCCGGCGGATTCGGGTTGGCCTTAGTGGTAACGCCGATGGGGGCGGCCCGTCTCATCGAGCACGAACGCAACGGGCTCATCGTCCCGGCCGGCGATGCCGCCAGCCTGGCAGCGGCCCTGCGCCGGCTGGCTGCAGACCACCGGCTGCGGCAAACCCTCGGACGACGGGTCGCAGTGGACGCCGAGGCCTTTACCTATGACCGAGTAAGTGCGCGGCACGCAGACCTGCTTCTCGGCTTGCTGCGGACCCGCAACGCCGCGTAGCCCTTCGCGTGGGCCTTTCACTTATTCGGGCATTGCGCCGACACGGTAGCTGCGGGCTTGGTGGGCATGGCCCCCGCGTCCAGGACGTCCGATATTACCGCGCCGATCGCACCATTGAAGCTGATACCCCGAACATCATGAACAGCAGCCCTGCTGACATGGGGAAGCCCAGACCGTCGAAGAATGCGAACGTCAGGGCAATGGCCGCCACGGACGCGGAGACCGCCGCGCCTGACTGGCGGAGGCTGGCATCCGTGGATCGGCGCGTAGCAGTCCACGGAATGATGATTGACATCACCACAAGAACGAGGAACGCTCCAAGACCCAGCACGCCGACCTCGATCAGCAAACCCAAAAACTGATTATCAAGAATCAAATACTGCGGCAGGAATGTGCTGAATCCGCGGCCCAAGAACGGGCTTCGCTGCGCTATTTCAAAAGCGGCGGCATAAGAATTCGTTCTCGAAGCAGTGCTGGAATCATCGGCGACGCCAAGGAACATTCCCTTCAGCGTTCCCGCCATGCCGGGGACAGCCGCATACATGATGGTCCCCAAGCCGGCTGCCGCAAAAACTGCATACAGGCGGACTTGCGGCGACCAGCGGGGTGAAAGAACCAGAATGCCGGCGAGAACGCCAAGAAGCGCCGAGCGGGAAACCGAAAGCATGGAGGCGAACATGATCACCGCCGCCGGAAGCCAGCGAAGGAACATGGCGCGCCGGGTTTCGGTGATGGCCAAAGAGATCGCAATCGGCAATGTCATGCATAGCACTACCCCATATTCCAGCGGGTGGGCCGCCATACCTTGGGGCCGGATGAACCCGCCTCGGCCCTCGACGCCGGAAAGGGAGGAATCCACAGCAAACCCAGGCAGTGAGATCCAGTCAATGAGCGATTGCCCTGTCCAGAACTGGGCGAGTCCCAACGAGGCCATCAGGGTGCCCGCAAGCACGATGCGCCCGAGAAGAGTTTGCAGGCGTTCCCGCGTCTCAATCCCGTCGGCGGCTATGAGGGCAATGCCGACCCATCCCGCCAGCCGCAGCATCCCACTGTCGGCCGGACTCGATTCTGCACCGGGCAGACCACGGAAGTTTGCATAGGCATAGCTGGCCAGAACACATCCGACGAACACCAGCAAGGCCGTCCGTATAACTCGGGAACCTCCCTTATATGGAACGACCACACCCACTCTGTTCCACACCCACCAGAGAAGGCCCACCAGGCCCCAGAGCGTGGAGGGCCGGCCTGCTGATCCCAACACCGGAATAGTCAGGTATGAGGGGAGGGCGCAGACAAGCAGGAGGTAAACCGTCAGGAATGATGTAGCGTCCCATCCGGGACGCTTCACCTGGAAAATCTCAGGCTGTGGTCGCAGACTGCGCCGTAGTTTTGGTGGCACGGTGCCTCGTCCTTTCCGAGCGGCGACGTGTTCGCGCCCATCTGTCAGAGAGGGCCGCTGCGGATACTGTGAGACTCAGGCCCAATACCCAAGCGGCGGCGGCGGCTTTGGCTTCACTCGTCCGTGTGCGGGAGTACGCGAAGACCTCCGGCCGCAGTGGCACGGTCTCTATGCCTATCCTTACGCTTTGCCCGACCCCGCTTTCGTCTTGAATAGCGGTCGATGCCGAAGATATGTCGGCAACGACTTCATCCAGGGCAGAAGTCACGCGTTCGGGGCTTGAATCGACCGCCTGGATTCGGATGACGGGCGCGTTGAAAATGCGTTCCCACTGTCCACCAGCATCAGCCATCGTGACGGAAACTCCTTCCCGGACACCGAGTCCATACAGCTCGGCCGTCGGCGAAGAAAGCTTCACGGAGGGTCTTACCGCGTTGACCCTTACTGCCACCACGCTGGTGAAATTGATCAGGGGTTCAGCAAACGCATCGTCCGTTCTCGACGACGCCACCCCGCCTGGCACGACAAAAACGACATCCATCTGCGCCGCATAGACGCGGGGAGTGAGCATGAGCGCCGTGCAGACGAGCCACGTGCAGGCAACCCCTGCTGCGACGACGTACCAGCGTCGTATCAGCAGGGAGAGCAGCTGCGCCATGGTCATGGGATCGTGGCGCGAACGTTGGCCTTATGGGCTGGTTCCGCGGACCCCTCATCCCCGGTGTCCGGGGGGAGCGGCCGGGATTCCGGTGACTTCGACCGTCGCGGCCGCCGCTGCTTTCGCCCCGGGGCCGGATCCGGCGTTTCGGCCGAACTTCCAGGGCCCGGACGTTCCAGGCTTCCACGCGTCATTCGCCTGGCAAGCAGCAGCCCGTCCAACATTCTGGCCAACAGCACAGTGCCTACGACTCCAGCTCCTGCGGTGACGATGATGAGCTGCAGCTGAGCCTTGTTCTCCATGGTGGACTCGGGAGCCACGACGATGGTCCTGAGGTTGATCCTCGAGAAATCCGGGACGGACAGTTCGTCCTGCATGGCTTTGAGTGTGGTCGGCACTGTCGCCAAAGCGGCCTTCAGCCCGCCCATCGTCTCGCTGGGACTAGGGCTGGAGACCTTGACAACAACGACTGCCCCGCTGGTGGACCGGTCGGCGTCGACGCTGTAGGTCATGGCTGGAAAATTCTCCAGGATGGGCCCGCGCACCTCTGCCGCATTGGCCCGTCGTGTCAGGACGTCAAGTGCCTGCGACATCCCGAC
This sequence comes from Arthrobacter sp. 10T413_2, assembly GCF_056394205.1. Classification (NCBI taxonomy): domain Bacteria; kingdom Bacillati; phylum Actinomycetota; class Actinomycetes; order Micrococcales; family Micrococcaceae; genus Arthrobacter; species Arthrobacter sp. 10T413_2. The sequence continues at coordinate 46,450 of NZ_JBFTHK010000013.1, forward strand.
GAGGTAGAGGTAAGGGTTACCGGTGGTCCCCACCGTCGCGGACGGAGGCATGAGCACGAGGCTGCCGCTGGCTTCATATGTGGCAGGAACCTTCTCGTAGACCACAGCACACACCCCTGCAGTCAGGGCGAGGCCGGCCAGCACTACGTACCAGCGTCTTGCGAGGCTCTTAATAAGTTCCTTCAGTTGCATCTGCTTTCCCCCTCACAGTGCTAGCCTTTCCGGCAGACAGCACTTCCTTGACCCTGCTGAGACCATCCTTGCCCAAGACCGTTATCATGAGCCATTTAACTGTCGATCTGCCACGTTCGCCCAGATATCGAGCGGGAGCTACCACTAAGTTTTCCCAGCGCAGTGCTCTGTCAGAAGGATAGCCCGTATCGGGTGGAATAACCGGAAATCTTTTTAAATGAACCAGGGATGAAACCATTCTTCCGCGAACCCGATTGCTCACATTTCCTCCGTGAACTACCTGCAACCAGGCCGGGGATCCAGCAATTTCCCGGACCGGCATGCTTTTTCCGAGGAGATTGTGCCAGTCCGCCCAGCAGGTGACAGGCTCCTCCCAAGATTCGGCCACTGAACAAAACGCATTTCGGCGGTCTATTAGTGAGTAGAGGTCTTTCCCGGTCAGTATCAGGCCGCGAGAAAAGTAAATCGCCGTCCTGACGGTCGGGATACTGGCCTGCATTTGAAGTCTTTCGGCAAAATCCACGGCCAGTCCATCATCATTGTCAAGATTTGTCGTTACCAATCGCTTCCGCGGTTTTCCCACAACCGTGATCAGATCCGCCACGAGCTCGTCGTGGTTGACGCTTGGCCTGAAGATCGGCACAAAGCCGCCATCGCCGGCCAGCCGCGGGATCCTCTCCTTCAGCCATGACGGACTCTCGGGATCGAAATAGACAATCCAGTGGAAGTCCCCGGAAGTCTGGGCCCGGACAGACGGCAGGCAGAATCGCTCGAAGAGGTCAACCCTGCTCCTGAGCCAGCCCTCCTGTGCGCGGACCTGGCTCTCCCTGCCCGCAGTAGGCAGGTTGAAGCGGGTCAGCAGTACGTGATCCACATTGAATCCCAGAGAACCAGACACAGACATGCCATTCATCCTTTCGTTGCGCTTCCGGTCAGTGTGAAGACCGAGTTCGGTCCGGCCGTCAGGTTTGTTGTCCCTTCGGCCATCAGGACGTCGTCGACGGCCTTCATGTCGCGCTCGGAATCGGTGATGAACATGGCGAGCGGTATCGTCCCGCCCAGTCCGGCGAGGCGTACGGTGACTTTCACCGGCGACTCGGACGTGTTCCGCCCGAAGACCGAGACTCGTCCTGACGCGGGGTCCTGGAAGGCCACTACGTCGACGCTTTGGTCACTGGAGGACGCCGCGATGCGGACCGCATTCCGCGGCGTGTAGCGGACCAGTTGGCGGAGGACGTAGTAGGTTTTGCGTGGGCTGTAGGTACGCTTGTCCGGGTCGTAGGCGAGGAGGCCCCAGTAGCCGGTGCTTTCGTGGTGCTCGTAATAGCCGTCCCACGCGTCATATTGCATGAGTCCTGCGGCGCCCTCCTGGAGGAGCTTGATCGCCAGGGAGGCTGTTTGCGCGGCGGATGACCAGTCGGCGGGGTTCGGTGATCCCGTGTCGCAGCCCGGACAGGGCCCGGAGAATTCAGTGACCCAGTAGTCCAGCCCCGGATGGGAGGACTTAGCCAGTGCCTCCGCCGCGCCGCCGGAGCTTCCGTCGTAGCTGTGGATCCCGAAATACGCCATCCGGGACATGACCAAGGAATCCGCGTTCAGTGCCTGCAGATATTCGGAGCTGGCCCTGGCGGCGGACGCCGTGTCCGGTCCGACGAGCCGCATATCGGGAAGGCCCAGTCCGTCCAGGCGGACTACAAGTTTGTGCAGGAGCCGCACGTATTGTTCCGGCGCCACCTGGGGCCCTTCGATCCCGTTCCAGTCGGTCTCGTTCATGGGGCTGAGCAAGGTGAAGTCCAGCTTCCGGACATTCCGGCCGTAGGCGACCATGGAAGCAATCATGCGGACCCATTGGTCTTCGGCTGCCGTGTCGATGTGGTTGCCGCCCATCCACTCCGGCACGCCGCCCATGACGTTGACCATGACCTGTTGTCCGGGCTTGGCCGAGATGTACTCGATGGTGTTCCACAGATCGGCCATTTTGCCGCGCTCGTAGATGGGTGTGTAGCGGCTCCAGTCAATAGTGGCGGGGTCGGACGGGTCCTTTTCCGCTTCCCAGTCGGCCTTGTCGATGATCACGCGCCAGTTGACCTCGCCCAGATCGGCAATCATGTCGATCGCGGGCCGGAGCCGGCCGTTGTCCCAGCTGTGTACGTTAGCGTTCACCCCCAGTCCCGAGACCGTCTGGAAGCGTTCCGGACCGTCGGGACTGGGGGCAACGGACACAGCAGGGCCGCTTGACGCGGGTTGGGGCGCACTTTCCCGCCGTTCGCCCACGGGGCTGCCCGAACACGCGGTGATCAGTGCCATGCACCCGGCGAGCCCTGCGGCCGCGAACCGTTTGACGGCTGTCTTCTGTGTTCCACTCTTCCCGTTCACGGCTGTGGACTGACGACGACGTCGACCCAGTAGTTGGTGTTGTTGTAGCTGTCCGTGGGGAACGCCGTCGAGGTGGCGTACCGGTACACGCCGTTTGATCCGTCCGTGCCGGACGCGAGGCCATGCAGGGGCGCCTTGTCCGCGGCGGAACTGAAGTAGCCGCTGTTGGCCGAATACGCACCGTTCGGGGCGTAGTAGGACACCACATACGTGGTGTTCGCCGCGATCGGCACCGGCGAGGAGAACGTCGCCTGCTGCCAGCCCGAGTCCGTTTCCCCCGTGAACGTCACCGACGCCAGGAGCGTCCCGGTAGCCGTCCACAAATGCC
>NZ_JBFTHK010000014.1:0-48711 GCF_056394205.1 Arthrobacter sp. 10T413_2
TTGGTGGTGATGACGATGCCGGCCGGGACCGTGGGGTTGTTGGACGTCTTGGTGGTGAGGGAACCGGTCAGTCCCTCTTGGTGCAGGAGGTCGCGGGCCGCCGCCTCCGTCCGGCCGKGCAGGTCCGTCGGGATGGCGATAGTGCTGGGGCCTTCGGAGATGTTCAGGATGATGTCCGAGTTGGCTTCCAGGGAACTTCCCGAGGACGGCACCGTGCCAATGGCAGTGCCCTTCGGAATGGTGTCGTGCTGCAGCCGTTTGAGCTGCGGCTTGAATCCGGCGTTATAGAGCCTCTGCAGAGCCTCTGATTCCGTCAAGGACGTCACGGTGGGTATCAGGACCTTGGCCGCCTGCGGCGGGCTTTGGTTCATGAGGTTGTACAGCCACAGGCCGCCCCCGGCCAGCACCAGCATCGTCAGGACCACCAGGGTCGCGATCCAGGTGCGGCGGCGGGACTTCTGCCGCTGCGTGCGTTCGCGTTCGACCGGCAGCGCCAGGGGCAGGCTCCCGGTGTCCGCGGTGCMGTACAGTTCGGTGCCGGCAGGCTGCAGCACGTGATCGTCCAGGGGCGCTTCCTCGGCGGGCCGCAGCCGGCCGCCGGGGGACTCGTCCAGGAACTTGGCCCCGGTCAGCGAGAAGGCTGCCGTGGGTGCCAGCGGGTCCTGACGGGAAACGGCGTTGGTGGGGTCGGTTGGGGCCTCACTGGCCGCCGGCGCGGCAACCGGTACACCGTTGCGCGCGGCCCGCAGGGCCCGGCGGAAGGCAGCCGCGTCCTGGAAACGGTCCGCGCGGTTCTTCTGGAGCGCCTTCATCAGCACGCTGTCCAGCGCTTCGGAGACCTCCGGGTTGAGGCTGCTGGCCGGCTCAGGGATTTCACGGACATGCTGGTACGCCACAGAGACCGGGCTGTCCCCGATGAACGGCGGCCGGCCGGTCAGCATTTCATACAGGAGGCACCCGGCGGAGTACAGATCGCTCMGTGCGTCGACCGTTTCACCGCGGGCCTGCTCCGGGGACAGGTACTGGGCCGTGCCCACCACGGCCTGCGTCTGCGTCATAGTGGCCGAGGAGTCCGCCATGGCGCGGGCGATCCCGAAGTCCATGACCTTCACGCTGTTCGATTCCGGGCAGAACATCACGTTGGCGGGTTTGATGTCGCGGTGCACGATTCCGGCCTTGTGGCTGTAATCGAGGGCGGACAGCACACCCAGGGTGAAGTCGATGGCCTGATCGATGGTGACTTCCTTGGCCCTAACCAGGTCACGGATGGTTTTGCCGGAGACGAATTCCATCACGATGTAGGGCACCCGGACGTTGTCTTCGCGGTCACCGGGGACGGCATGGTCCCCGGTGTCGAAGACAGCCACAATCGAGGGATGGTTGAGCGCGGCGACGGCCTGGGCTTCGCGCTTGAACCGGGCCTGGAACTGGGGATCCCGGGCCAGGTCCGGGCGCAGCAGTTTGACGGMRACAGTGCGTCCCAGCCGGGTATCGAGACCGCGGAACACGTCCGCCATGCCGCCGCGGCCGATCAGCTCACCCAGCTCATAGCGTCCGCTGAGGACGCGCTGCGTGTTCACAGGGCGATCCTCCCTGTGCGACGGTGTGCGGGGTGTGTTGTTCATGATTTCTTAGGGTGCCGACTTGGTAGGTGAAGGCGTTGTGGCCGAGGCCTTGGCGAGGTGGTAKGTCACGACGCTCCCGGAGGCTACCTTGCTCCCGGACGCGGGTTCCGAGCTCACAAAGGTTCCCGGGTCTTCCTTCTTGTTCGTAGGGCTGACGTCGGCTCCCTTGGCCCAGCGCAGTCCGGCGTTTTGGATGGCCTGTTGGACTTCGGCCTCGCTGGCGCCTGCCGGAATGGACGGGACGGCGACCATTTCCGGACCCTTGGAGTAGCTCACGGTGATCGTGGTCCCGGGCTGGACCGGACCGGAGGGGTCAATATTGGTGACCGTACCCGGTGTCGCGTCGTTGAAGACCTCGGCGCCGGTGACTTGGAGTCCCTTGCCGACCAGCTCGTTGCGGACGTCGGCGTAGGGGCGCCCCAGGTAGGCGTCCGGGATCAGGTTGATGGCTGCCGGGGTGGACTCGGTGGGCGTCGCGGAAGTGGCGGTGGGGGTGGGGGTCTCGGAGGGCGACGCGGACGACGGCGAGGGGCTGGCGCTGCTCGGCTTCACGCTGCTGGACGTGGGGGCACTTGTGACCGGCGCCTGTGAGGGAAAGAGGTTACCGGCCTGGCTGATGACTACACCGGCCAGGGCGAAAACGACCAGCAGGATCAGCGCAATCAGCGGCCAGGTCCACGGGCTGCGCTTGTGGCGCTGCGGTTCCTCGGCGTGTTCGTCTTCCTCGTCGTATTCTGCCTCGTCCTGCACCCAGTTGCGCTCGGCGGCCAGGGCGTCGGCGCGGTTGAGCGCGTTGCGTGCCCCKTAGCCGCTGGCTGCTGCCGCGCCGGCCGCAAGGCCTGCCGCCGCGCCGGCACCGGCGGCGMCGACGACGGGCAGCGCGGAGGTTGCCGACGTCGACTTGTCCTCCGCGGCGCTGGAGGCAATGACGCTGGTGGCTGCCGTGGGGAGATCKACCGGGGCCGTGATGGGCCCGGTGGCCGCGTCGAAGAGGAGCATGCCCGGAACAGCTGCGTGGGCCGCCGCGATGTCACCGTTGCGAATGGCCTCAGCCGCCTCGGACAACTTGATGGCGTCAGCAGGGCGGTTCCTCGGATCCTTGGCCAGCATGGACATCAGGAGCGCCCGGACGGGCCGGGGCAGTGTCTCCGGCAGCGGCGGCGGCGCATCATTGACCTGGGCCAGCGCGATGGCGATCTGGGACTCCCCGGAGAACGGCCGGTGGCCCGTGAGGCACTCGTAGCCGATCACGCCCAGGGAGTAGATGTCCGAGGCCCCGGTGGCCGTCTGCCCCGTGGCCTGTTCCGGTGCGAGGTACTGGGCGGTGCCCATCACCTGGCCGGTCTGGGTCAGCGGAACCTGGTCGGCCAGGCGGGCGATGCCGAAGTCGGTGACCTTGACGCGCCCGTCCGGGGTGATGAGCAGGTTTCCCGGCTTGATGTCGCGGTGCACGAGGCCCTGGGCATGGGCGACGGCGAGGGCACGCGCCGTCTGCGCCATCATCGAGAGGGTACGGTCCGGGGAGAGGACCTGCTCGTGCTCGATGATGCTGCTCAACGGCTGGCCCGGAACCAGTTCCATGACGAGGTAGGCCGAGCCCTCTTCCTCGCCGTAATCGAAGACGTTGGCGATACCCACGTGGTTCAGGAGCGCGGTATGGCGTGCCTCGGCGCGGAACCGCTGCAGGAACCCGGGATCACCCGTGTATTCCTCCTTGAGCACCTTGATGGCGACAATGCGGCCAAGGATCAGGTCTTTGGCTTTCCAGACTTCTCCCATGCCGCCGATCGCAATGCGTGTGGTCAGCTGGAATCTGCCGCCGAGGGTGATTCCTGAAGTAGGCCTCACTTATTCAACACCGCCTCAAAAATCTTCTTCGCGTTCGGACTGGTTAGGTTTGCGCCGGTGGTGATGTCTACGCCTTCCATGACGATGGTGACAGCCACCTGCGGGTCATTCGCCGGGGCAAACCCGGTGAACCATGAGTTGTTCAGGCCGTTGCCGAGTTCCGCGGTTCCGGTCTTGCCGGCCACCTGGACGCCCGGCACGGCTGCCCGCTTGGCGATGCCGTCATCAACGACGCTGACCATCCACTCGTTGATCTGCCGCGCAATCTCCGGCGTCGTGGAGGTGCGCAGGGCCTGCGGTTTCGGCTCGCTGATGGTCCGCAGGTCCGGGGCGCGTACGGCCTTGATCAGGTTCGGCTGCATCTGCACGCCGTCGTTGGCGATCGCGGCCGTCATCGTGTTGATCTGGAGCGGCGTGGCCCGGACGTCCCGCTGGCCGATCGAGGACTGCGCCAGCCCGGCGTCGTCCAGCGGATCGCTCGGGAAAAAGCTCGGCGCCGAGTCCAGCTTCAACTGGTCGCCGAAGTCCTGCCCGAAGCCGAACTTTGAGGCCTGGTCCCCGATGGCCTGCTGGCCCAGGTCCAGCGCGATGCTGGCGAACGGCGTGTTGCAGGACTGCTGCAGGGCAAACGCGAACGACGCCGTGCTGCGGGTGTAGCAGTTGCCTCCCGCGTAGTTGGGAAGCTTGTATTCGATGCCGGGGAACGACATCTCCGCCGGGTTGGGCAGGACGCTGTCCTTGTTGTACTTGCCCGACTTCAGCGCCGCCGCGGTGTCGATGAGCTTGAACACCGATCCGGGCGCCAGCAATGCGCCCGTGGGGCCGCTGACGTTCTGGTTCAGGTTGATCCCGGGGATCTGGTTGAGCTCGTTGTAGTTGGACTGTTCGGCCACCGGATCCTGCGTGGCAATCAGGTTGGGGTCATAGGAGGGCTTGGAGACCATGGCCAGGATTGCGCCGGTCTTCGGGTTGGTGACCACGATGGAACCGCGCTGGCCGTCCGGGATGAKGTCGTAGGCCAGCTTCTGGATCTTGGGGTCCAGTGTCAGCTCCACGGAGGCGCCCTTGGGCTGGTTGCCGAGGAACAACTGGCCAACCCGGTCCAGGAACTGCTGGTCCGAGCTGCCGGCCAGCACGTCGTTCATCGATTTCTCAAGGCCGGTGAGGCCGTAGTTCTTGGAGAAATATCCGGTGACGCCCGCGTAGAGCTCGGGCTGGGAGTAGGTCCGCTGGAATTTGCAGCTCTCCGTGGCAGGCACCGATTCTGCCACCGGGGTGCCGCCGACAATGATGGCGCCGCGGTCGTTGCAGTAGTTCTGCAGGATGGCGCGCCTGTTCCAGGCGTTGGCTTGGAGCTCGTCCGCGCCAACCACCTGCACGTAGCTGAGCGCGCCGAAGATCAGCACGAACATCGCGATGGCGGCGATCCATGAATTGCGGATGGCCTGGTTCATAGCTGTTTCACCGCCTCGGTGGGTGCGAAGGGACTGGTTTGGGGAGCGGGAGCGCTGGAAGGCGCCGCGGGGAGGTTCTTTCCGGCGCCTGGTTCCTGGCCGGGTGGCAGCGGCGTCGTATCGACCGGCCGGCGCGCGGTGTGCGAGATCATCAGCAGCAGGCCCACGATGATCCAGTTCGCCAGGAGGGAGGATCCGCCGGCGGCGAGGAACGGCGTCGTGAGTCCGGTTAGCGGGATCAGGCGCGTGACGCCGCCAATCACCACAAAGCACTGCAGCGCGATCGCGAAKGAAAGTCCGGTGGCCAGCAGCTTGCCGAAGGCGTCGCGCGTGCCCAGCGCGGCGCGGAAGCCCCGGGTGAACAGCAGCAGGTACATCAGGACGATCGCGAAGACGCCGATCAGACCGAGTTCCTCACCGAATGAAGCAATGATCATGTCGCTGTTGGCAAACGGGACGAGGTTGGGCCGGCCCTGGCCGAGGCCGGTGCCGACCAGCCCGCCGTTGGCCATGCCAAACAGGCCTTCGACGATTTGGAGGCTGCCGCCGAACTCCCGGCCGTAGACCTCAGGGGTAAAGGCATTAAGCCAGCCGTCGATCCGCAGGGCGACGTGCGAGAACGCCTTGGCTGCCACGAAGCCGCCTACCACCATCAGGACGAGTCCGATGATGACCCAGYTGATGCGGCTCGTCGCGACGTAGATCATGACGAGGAACAGGCCKAAGAACAGGATCGAGGTGCCGAGGTCGCGCTGGAAGACGAGCACACCGATGCTGACGAGCCAGGCGGTGATCATTGGTCCCATGTCTTTGAACCGCGGGAACTGCACCGGGCCGATCTTGCGGCCGGCCAGCAGGATCAGGTCCCGGTTCGAGGACAGGTACCCGGCAAAGAATATGGCGAGTGTGATCTTGGCGATTTCACCCGGCTGGAAGGTCATGGAACMGATCTTGATCCAGACGCTCGCGCCCAGGACTTCTCCGGCCGAGATGCCCGGAACCAGCGGCAGGACGAGGAGCGCCGCACTGACGGCCAGCGAAATATAGGTGAAGCGGCGCAGGATCCGGTGGTCCTTGAGAAACCAAATGACGACGATCGCGACCGCCATGGCCACCAGGGTCCAGCGGAGCTGGTTGTTGCCGGTGTCTTCGCCCACCCTGTCCAGCCGGTGGATCATGGCAAGGCCCAGTCCGTTGAGGGCGACCACGAGCGGAAGTATTACCGGATCGGCATATTTCGCGCGGATCCGCAGCACCACGTGGAAGGCCAGTGCGGCTGCTGCCAGGAGGCCGGACTGGAACCAGAAGTCAGTGTCGAACGCTTTTTGCCGGTCCACGCCCACGAGGGCCTGGGCGCCGATCCCGACGGCGAGGGCCAGGACCAGCAGGACAAGCTCCACGTTCCGGCGCGGCTTGGGCACGGGGTCGATGGGTGTCATTTGGCCCCCTCGCAGTTCGTTGTCKGGGCGGGGGACGCCGAAGGTTTGGCCGCTCCCGGCGCAGCCGTAGCGCCGGGTGTCGCGGTGGCGCCCGGCGACGCTGTGGCGCCGGGGGTGGGAGTGGCGCCGGCCGTCGCGGAGGGGGAAGGCGTGAGGCATTCGTCGGCCGGGGCTGTGGTACCGGTGCGCTCAAGGTTCTTGACGATCCGCTGTGCGTCGTRGAGATMGCGGGCAGGCACGGTCTGTCGAACCCGCTGCTGCGAGAATTCCGGAAGGTCGGACATCTTGATATCGGTCACCGCTTCGAGAGTGGAAAGCTGGATGGGTCCCAGGCGCTGGGAGACCCCGTTGAAGATGGCCACATGCTGATCGTGCTCGCCGATGTAGTAGCGCGTCTGGGTCCAGGCGTAGCCAAGCCAGAGCCCGATTGCCAGCAGCGCGACGATGGCGGCGGCAATGGAGACCGTGAGCCAGCGGCGCGGCCKCCCGGCGGGCTTGGATTCTTCGGTGTCCTCGCGGGCCTGTTCCGACTTGTGCGTCAGGACTGTGGCCGCGCGACGGGCCACGGTGCGTCCGGCGATCGACGGAATGGACCCTGATTCCGCCGCTGCGGCCGCAGCTCCAACAAGCTCGTGCGGACGGGTGGAGAGCTCTTCGCGCAGGACTTCGGCCGAGAGGTGTTCGCCCAGATGCGGGTCCGTAGTGGTCTCGGGTTCTTTGTTGCCGGCCGTCTTGTCCGCTTCCTTGCCGTCGGACCCGGGGGCGGGGGCGGGGGACTGATTGCCCGGCGCGGCTGCGGACCCGCCAGCGGCGCCGGCGTCGTTTTTCTTCCCGGGCTCGGCAGAGGACTTCGCGGCACCCACCGCATTGCCGGTCAGCGCTCCGGGCAACGGGGCGGCGGCTGAAGTCCCGGCGCCGGGGGCTGCCGGTGCGGGGACGACGTCGACGGCGGCGGTCCGGACGTCGTCGGGCGTCTGGTCGCCGATGTCCAGCACCACAACGGTCACGTTGTCCGGGGCGCCGGCTTCCAGGGTCAGTTCAATCAGTAGGTCGGCGCATTCGTTGAGGTCTTTGGTTTCCCGAACCGTGCGCTCCACGACATGGCCGGCCACGTAGTTCAGACCGTCCGAGCACAGCAGCCAGCGTTCCCCGGGCTGGACGGCGAGGGTGTCGAGGTCCAGCTCAGGGCTGGCATCGACGTCGCCCAGGACCCGCATAAGGACGTTCTTGTGCGGGTGTGTTTCGGCTTCTTCGGGCCGCAGGCGGCCTTCGTCGATGAGCCGCTGGACAAAGGTGTGGTCGATGCTGACCTGTTCCCACTCGTCGTTGCGCAGCCTGTAAGCGCGGGAGTCTCCGATATGGGCGAAATGAAGCTTGCCCTCGGCGAGCAGCAGGGCCGTGACTGTGGTGCCCATCCCGGCGAGCTTCGGATTGATATGGACCAGCTCGGACAGCAGGGAGTTGGCGGTCTGGATTTCGTCGGCTAGGACGGTGCCGGCGTMGCCGTCGTAGTCATCGTGATCCAGGTGAATCATGTCCAGGACGGTCGCTGCCGACGCGACATCGCCGCCGGCGTGGCCGCCCATGCCGTCGGCGACGACGGCGAGGTGCCGGCCCGCGTAGGCAGAGTCGTCGTTCTTGGCGCKGACGCGGCCGACGTCCGATCGCGCGGCGTAGCGCATGATGAGAGGCCGCTTCGGGGCAGTTGCCTTGCCTTCGGCCCTGTCTGCGGGAAGATCCGGGGCAGCCATGGCTACGGCCTCAATTCAATGACCGTCTTGCCGATTCTCACGGGGACGCCCAGCTCCACCGGGAGGGCCCGGGTCAGCTGCTGGTCTGCCAGATACGTGCCATTTGTGGAGCCGAGGTCCTCGATGAACCAGCGGCTGCCMTGCGGGAACAGGCGGGCGTGGCGGCCCGAGGCATAGTCATCCTCCAGGACAAGGGTGGCTTCCTGCGCCCGGCCCAAGAGGATGGGGCTCGCCGCCAGCGGGAGCGTGGTGCCCTTGAGCGGACCCTCGGTCACCACGAGTTGGCGTGCCTGCTGCTTGACGGGCGGGGGCGGGGGCTCAGCGAGGGACGGGTTCTTGCGCACCTGCCGTGCCGTGGGGGCTCCGGCCGCTGCCTTGCGGCCGATCATGAGATCCCGGCGCATGGCCGAGACGATGCCGAAGATCAGCACCCACAGGAGGATAAGAAACCCGAAACGCAGGGCCGTAATGGTCAGTTCGCTCATGCGCGTCCGCCTGTTGTGGCGGGCAGTAGGCGGAAAATGATTTTGGTCCGTCCCATCGTGATTGTGGCGCCGTCAGTAAGTTCCGAACTGCCCACGATCTTTTGGCCGTTGACATAGCTGCCGTTCGTGGAGCCGAGATCGATCGCCTGGGCTGAACCCGGCCCCGTCCGGATTTCCAGGTGGMGGCGCGAAACACCGGTGTCGTCAATGAGGATGTCCGCGTCCGAGGACCGTCCGAGGACGATCGACGGCGCGTTGAGAGAATAGCGCTGCCCGTCGATGTCAAGCACGGGTTGAAGCTGCGCGGGCTGGCGGGTCGGAGCKGCTGGCACATGGCCGTGAACTCCCGGATGGGCCGGGACGKAAGGCGCAGAGGCCTTCTCGGTCCGCGAGGTGATGTCGAAATTTCCGGCKCGCTGCTCCTCATCGCGGCGGAAACTGATCCGGACCGGTCCCTGGAGGGTGTAGCCCTGGCTGCGGACGTGGTTGATGACGACGTCGCACAGTTCTTCCGCAAGCGGGGTGCCCCATTCCTGGGCGCGCTGGAAGTCGTCGGGGCTGAGGAGAACATCAAAGACGTTGGGGGCCAGCGTGCGTCCAGCGGCAATGGTGATGGCCTTGTTGTCCACTTCGCCACGGAGCCGGCTTGCGATTTCGACAGGCTCAACCTGGGCACGAGAGCCGGTGGAGAAGACGCCGCGGACGGCCTTTTCGATGCCGCGCTCGACTTTGTCCAGCAATCCCATGGTCCTTCTCCTTTCCTGATGGCTGCCGGGCAGCGTTCGTTCCGGAACTCGGTTTCCAACTTTTGCGAGCCCGCTGTCCGCGGACACTCCTACATCAGATACTACTGGGCGTGTCTGGGAATGGCCTCAATGGACGCCCCCGGTGCGACGCCGAAAACAGCCCCGGCCACGCCCTGAAGTGCGCGGACATCCCCGGTGCGGCCGTCCCGACGGTACCCGACGCGGGGCCCGGCAGCAGGGCGCCCCGACCTCCGAATACATTGGGAACCGGCACCCATCCGGCCCGATTGGTATTTTCCCGCAATTGTCCGTTATGCTTGATCTCGCTGCTTTTACGAGGTTGGCGGTCCGGGAAACCGGCCCTATCCGAGTGGAAGAAGTTGCGCGCGAGTGGCGGAACGGCAGACGCGCTGGCTTCAGGTGCCAGTGTCCGAAAGGGCGTGGGGGTTCAAATCCCCCCTCGCGCACGCAATCGAAAGAACCCCGGTCTTCGGACCGGGGTTCTTTCGTTTAACCCACGCGGGGCGCATGCGGTCCGGGGGCACTTTGACACCCACACGCCGCGGACACCGKACCTAAGGGTCGGAATCGTGTCCAAAGGCGCCCCGGTCGGCGAGTGTTGGCCGGATGCACCGGGAATGCATGGGCTTCCGCCTTCCAGGTAGGGCCACTTCGCGATGGCGCGCATCAGGGTCTCCACCCGAGCGGCGCCGCCCAGCACTGGGAAGCACGCCCCTCCCATGCACACGTTATGTCCTATTACCCTGAGGCGAGACTGCTGGCTGCCAACCCCGTAACCGCCGATAGCCCCTTTTCCCCTGCTACGCGCCCGGTGGCGCAGGCGTGGGCTCKAACTGCCAGCCCCCGAACGAACCGAGAGTTAACTTCGCGGAAACGGCAAGGCGCGGATTCCTGAAACAACCGTTCCCTAGGGTCAGTGCCAGACGGCCCCGCGGGGGCCGCTTTTCATGTGACCGCCTTCCGGTTTGGAGAAGAAGAATGACGGCTTTTGGTTCKGAATTGCGCCCTACACGTCGGATGCTGCTGGCAGGGATTTCCTCCGCGGCACTCGTAGCTCTCGCCGGCTGCGGKGGTGAGACCAGCGCCGCGCCGGCGACGGCCAGTGGTGCGGCGGGGGATCTCGGCGCACTGGAGGTCCAGTTGTCGTGGTTGAAGAACTCGGAGTTCGCCGGCGAATATTTCGCCGATAGTAAGGGCTACTACAAGGAGGCGGGCTTCACGGCGGTCAACCTGATTGCCGGCGGTCCGGGCGGCGCCTMAGCCGAGACCATGGTCCTTTCCGGCAAGGCGCTCGTTGGTACGTCTTCACCGGTGGGAGTGGCCCCGGTGGTGCTCAATGAGAGTGCGCCCTTGAAGATCATCGGCTCCACGTACCAGAAGAACCCCTTCACCATCGTGTCGCTCGCCGGAAAGCCGATCACCGCCCCTGGCGACCTCGTCGGTAAGAAGATCGGAGTCCAGGCGGGCGTCAACGAGACACTCTTCGATGCCCTCCTCGAGGTCAACAAGATTGATCCGGCCAAGGTCACGAAGGTGCCAGTGCAGTACGATCCCCAGCCGTTGCTCAACGGCGACGTCGAGGGGTTCTTCGCCTACCTCACCAACGAGGTCCTGACGCTCGAACTGGGCGGGCACAAGACTGCGGTGCTGCCGTTMGCTGACAACGGTCTGCCCTTCATCGCCGAAAGTTTCGTGGCCACGGAAGATTCCATCAAGAACAAGAGGAAAGAGCTGAAAGCCTTCMTGACGGCAACCATCAAGGGCTGGAAGGACGCGTTGGCGGACCCGGCGGAATCAGCCAGGCTCGCCGTGGAGGTTTACGGCAAGGAACTCGGCCTCACCCTCGACAAGGAAAGAGCCCAGGCCGAGGCGCAGAACAGCAAGCTCATCAAGACCTCGGACACGGACACCAACGGCCTCTTGTCCATCTCCAAGGACCTCATGGAGAAGAACATCGAAATCCTCAAGCTGGCCGGCTACGACACCACGGCCGAGAAAATCTTCGACATGAGCCTTCTCGATGAGGTCTACGCAGAGAACCCGACCCTTAAGTAGCCGTGCCCGGAAGCAAGCAGGACGAACGTAAGTAGGACGAATGACTGACGTGAGCACGGCTGCCGTCACCCACGGCATGCTGTCCGGAACCGGCATATCGCTCAGCYGGCTGGGCAAGAGTTTCAGCATGGGCCGTAAGAGCGTCGTGGCCCTGGAAGACGCCAACCTGATGACATCGAAGGGAACGTTCCTGTCCCTGCTCGGCCCCTCAGGATGCGGCAAGTCCACCATTCTGAGGATCCTTGCCGGTCTGGAGACCCCAACCTCGGGCCAGGTCACCGTGGACGGTCACACTCCGGCCGAATTGCGTACCCGGCATGAACTGGGCATCGCCTTCCAGGATCCGGCCCTCTTGCCGTGGAGAAACGTGGCCGCCAATATCCGCCTGCCCTTCGAAGTGGCCGGTCTGCCCGTTGATCATGCCATGGTGGACGAGTTGGTGGGCCTGATCGGCTTGAAAGGGTTTGAAAAGGCCAAGCCTGCGCAGCTCTCCGGYGGGATGCGGCAGCGGGTCTCCATCGCCAGGGCGCTGGCACTCAAGCCGTCAGTGCTCCTGCTGGACGAGCCGTTTGGCGCCTTGGACGACATGACGCGGCAGCGCCTCAACCTTGAACTGCTGCGGATCTGGACCGAAAAGCCGGCCACCACGCTCATGGTTACCCATGGAATCGCGGAGGCAATGTTCCTCTCCGACGTGGTGGCCGTCATGAGTGCAAGGCCCGGCCGGATCAAGGAGATCATCACTGTTGACCTGCCCAGGCCAAGGACACCGGAGATGATGCGGACGCCKGAGTTCCATGCCCTGTGCGACAGGGCTTCGGAGTTGCTGTTCGGCGACGCCGGAGCTCCCCGTGAGGAGGGATCTTCCCTTGACGAGGACTGACGCGAAGACTGCGGCCGTTTCCCGGCCGCTTCCGACGTGGGCGGCGGCGGGAATCGGGGTGGCTGCCACCGTTGCGCTCTGGTGGCTGGCCGCGGGCACCGTCCTGGCCGGGGTGGGAGCCACAGCCGATGGCACGGGCGGCGCCGTACCMACACCGGGCGAGGTTTTCCGCCAACTGGGGAGCGACGGCGTCGGCTTCTACTGGCCCAATCTTGTCGTCACGCTTGCGGAGGCCTCGGCCGGCTATTTTTGGGGGAACCTTGCAGCGCTCCTGCTGGCGGGCAGCGTTCTGGTGCTGCCGGCGCTGGAGCGGCTGGTCACCCAGCTGGCCGTCATCAGCTACTGCCTGCCGATCGTGGCCATCGGGCCGCTGGCCTTCATTGTGATCGGATCGCCCGCGCGCGGCCAAGCGTCGGGAACGGCCGTGCTCCTGGCCGGCATCTCCGTCTTCTTCACCACCGTCGTGGGCGCCTTGTCCGGATTGAAGAGTGCGGACCGGGCGAGCCTGGATCTCATTTCAGTCTACGGCGGCGGCCGGTTCCAGCAGCTGATMAAGGTGCGGCTCATTTCGGCGCTGCCKGGGGTCCTCAACGCGCTCAAGATCGCCGTTCCCGCCGCCGTGCTGGGGGCGGTCCTGGGCGAATACGTGGGAGGAGTGGACCGTGGGATCGGGCCGGCGCTGGTCAACGCGCAACAGAACCTGCAAATTGCCCGGGCCTGGGGGGTTGCCCTGGTTGCGGGACTCCTGGCCGGCGCGGGCTACGGTGTGTTTGCCGTCATCGCACGGTTCGTTGCCCCTTGGTCCGCAGGCCGCAGGGGAGTCTCGTGATGACGCGGCAAGCCTTGAGTCTCGCATTGAGAAGCTTCGGCCGTGCGGCCCTGGGGCTGCTGGTCTCGCTGGCCGTGGTGCTGGTGCTGTGGGTGGCACTGCTGAAGCTATTCAATATTTCMCCCTTCGTGGGCAAAGGCCCACTGGATGTCTTCAACTTCCTCTTTACCGTCCCGGCATCGGTCGGCAACCGGCTGGCCGTTCTGCAGAACCTCGGCCAGACCATGATCGATGCCTTTCTCGGGTTTGCGGCCGGGATGGTCGGCGCCGTAGTGGTCGCCGGCGTCTTTGTTCTCTTCCGCGGGGTTGAGACCGCCCTGATGCCGATCGCCATGCTCCTGCGTTCCGTGCCGCTGGTCGCTTTGGCGCCCATCATCATCCTCATTTTCGGCCGGCAGGAACCAGCCGTGGCCGCGATCGGGGGGATCGTGGTGTTGTTTCCCGCCTTGGTGACGATCGTCTTCGGGCTGCGCTCGGCGTCGCCGGCCATGCTGGAGGTGATCGATGTCTACGGCGGTTCCCGGTGGACGGCCCTCCTGAAAGTGKCTTTGCCATMGTCCCTTCCGGCCTTCTTCACGGCAGTCAAAGTCTCCGTCCCGGGAGCGGTTACGGGGGCACTGCTRGCCGAATGGCTCGCCACCGGCAAGGGGATCGGCTACGCGATCATCTCGGCCGTCTCCCGCGCCAAAAACAACGAGGTGTGGGCCTCGGTGGTGGTCATCACCCTCGTGTCGATCATCCTGTACACGAGCGTGGCGCTCTTGGAGGACGCCATGCTGAGGAGGTCCGGGCAGGCGCCGTCGACGTCGTCGTGACTGGACCGGTGCGCCCGAAGGGCCGGGGCCGCGCTTGGCCGTACTGTTCCCGGCTGGAGTCCGTACGCTACGCGGTCCGCAGTGCCCCGAGTCCGGCCAGGAGTGCCTCGAGCCCCAGGCTGAAAGCGACGTCGGCCGGTTTTTCGTGGCTGTCCTCGGCCAGGCGCTGGACGGCGGAGGTGAAATTCGGCGTCGAGGACGCCATGCTGCCGGAATCGAAGATGTCCGCCGGCGCCGTGGCGTCGTAGGCCGAGCCAAAGATGAAGGACTCGAGCGCCACGATGGCCGGAATGATGCGCTCTTGCGGGAAGCCCGCGCGGCTGAAGCCGGCGCTGACGGCCTCGTACATGGCAAGCGTCCTGGGCGCATCGGCGACGGGCAGTACGGCGATGACGGGGATCAGGGGCGTGTGCTTGGAGAACACGTCGCGGTAGCTCCAGGCCCAGTCCCGCACGGCCTGCTCCCAGGGCCCGGACTCGAACGCGGCGACGTCCACGAACGAGGTCAGGTGGTCCTGGACCAGGACCAGGACGTCCCGCTTGGAGGAGACATGGTTGTACAGCGCAGACGGCGCCACGTTGAGGGTTCTCGCCAGAGCCGCCATGGTGAAGCCGTCATAGCCGCTCTTGCCGATCAGCTGCAGGGCCGCCAACGTGATGCCCGCCTGGTCCAGCACGGCCGCGGCGGGCCGGCCCGCGCGGCGGCGCGGATTGGTGGCGGAGCTGTGCGGATCCGCGGGGGCGCTGGTTGCTGCCGTCATTCCGGGCCTTTCTGCTCAGCTTGGCTGGCGGTTTCGGATGTTCCCATTCTGCTCCCACTTTACGGGCGAAGTTTTCTTTAGGCGGGGGGTCTTCCCCAATCCGGCAGAAAGTCCTATCATCATAAATGAACGTCATTCATTTAGTGGTCCGCATCACCTGAGCGGCCACGGGGAGGAAACATCATGCTGGAACTTGACCGCGACGTCGTCATCGTCGGAGCAGGCCCGTCCGGGCTGACCGCCGCACGCCAACTGAAGAAGGCCGGACTRACCGTCGCAGTGCTCGAGGCACGGGACCGCGTCGGCGGGCGGACCTGGACCGACACGATCGACGGCGCCATGCTCGAAATCGGCGGCCAGTGGGTTTCGCCGGATCAGACGGCGCTCCTGGCGCTGATCGAAGATCTTGGACTGCAGACCTACTCCCGCTACCGCGATGGCAAGTCCGTCTACATCGGCGCGGACGGCAAGCGCACCCTCTACACCGGGGAGACCTTCCCGGTCAGCGAAACCACGGCCGCCGAAATGGACAAGCTCACGGCCCTGTTGGACTCCCTCGCCGCCGAAATCGGTCCCGAGGAGCCCTGGGCACACCCCAAGGCCCGCGAGTTGGACACCATTTCCTTCCACCACTGGCTGCGGGAGAATTCCTCAGATGAGGAAGCMTGCAACAACATCGGCCTGTTCATTGCCGGCGGCATGCTGACCAAGCCCGCCCACGCCTTCTCYGCCCTGCAGGCCGTCCTGATGGCAGCCTCCGCCGGGTCCTTCACCAATCTCACGGATGAGGACTTCATCCTGGACAAGCGGGTTGTCGGCGGGATGCAGCAGGTTTCGCTGCTGCAGGCAGCGGAACTGGGGGACKACGTMGTCCTGGACAGCCCGGTCCGCACCATCAACTGGGCCGAAGACGCGAGCGGCGCACACCGTGTCACCGCCGTTTCCGAACGGGCCATCGTKAACGCCCGCTTCGTCATCATGGCCGTGCCGCCGAACCTCTACTCCCGGGTGTCCTTCAACCCGCCGCTGCCCCGCCGCCAGCACCAGATGCACCAGCACCAGTCGCTGGGCCTGGTCATCAAGGTTCACGCCGTCTACAGCACGCCGTTCTGGCGTGAAGACGGCCTCTCCGGCACCGCATTCGGCGCCGGCGCCCTGGTGCAGGAGGTCTACGACAACACGAACCACGAGGACCCCCGCGGCACGCTGGTGGGCTTCGTCTCGGACGAGAAGGCCGACGCCATGTTCGAGCTCAGCGCAGAGGACCGCCGCCGCGCCATCCTCGAATCGATCGCGTCCTTCCTCGGCGAGAAGGCCCTGGATCCCGAGGTCTACTACGAGTCCGACTGGGGCTCGGAGGAATGGACCCGCGGTGCCTACGCCGCGAGCTACGACCTCGGCGGCCTGCACCGTTACGGCAAGGACCAGCTGAAGCCGGTCGGCCCGATCTACTGGTCCTCCTCCGACCTCGCGGCCGAGGGCTACCAGCATGTTGACGGCGCCGTGCGGATGGGGCAGATCACGGCGGCACGGATCGTCGCCGCCGCAGACCGCGCGTCCGTCACCTCCTAAAAATCACCCAACAGTCCTGTTCAGTTCAGTAAGGAGAGCGGCCGGATGCGTTACGTAGTGGGGTACTCAGCCAATGCCAGAGGCCACGATGCGGTCAATCTGGCCGTTTCCCTGGCTCTCGGGCGGGGAGCGAGCCTGGAACTTGTGCTGGTGGTTCCCGAAGTGCAGCAGTTCGGGGCCGCCCACGCACCCAGGGTCGGATTCGAGCACCTGCTCAATGAGCAGGCGCAGGAGTGGCTGGACCAGGCGCTGGCACTGGTTCCGGCCGGTGTCCCGGCCCGGGCCCACGTCCGCAGCGGCGATTCCGACGCCCACGCGCTCATCGCGGCCGCCGAGGAGTTCGGGGCGGACCTGCTCATCATCGGTGCCACCAGCAGCGGGATCTTCAAGCGGTTCTCGATCGGGTCGGTGGCCAGCGCCCTGCTCCACGCGTCCACCGTTCCGGTGGCCCTGGCACCGCATGGCTACCACCGCCAGGAGGCCCTGACCCGGATCAGCTGCGGGCTCGGCACCCGGGCGGGCGCCGAGAAGCTGCTCGATTTCGCCCTCGGCATGGCCGCGAACCGGGACGTCCCGCTGCGCGTGGTGTCGCTTCTGGCGCTCGACGGCGGCGATGATGCCGGTGCCGCCAGCGCCGCCGAAGCGGCCCGGGAGTACGCGACAAAGCACCTCGCCGCCGCCCTGCCCGGTGGCGAGCAGGACGTCCGGGAGGAGCCGAAGACGGAAGTCGTCGTCGCGCAGGGCCGCAGCATCGAGGAAGCGGTGGACCGTCTGAACTGGGAAGACGGCGAGGTCCTGTTGATCGGATCGAGCAGGCTTGCCACGAGCCGGTCCATCTTCCTCGGCAGCACCGCCAACCGCATTCTGCGCGCCCTGCCGGTGCCGATGATTGTGGTCCCGAGTGACTATGAACTCAAGCAGATGAACCATTCAGCGTCGAATGACGTCCCCCGAGAGGCACAAAAATGAGCGCCGACCACGCGATGTCCAATACGTCGCAAACCGGACAGCACCCCGGACAGAACACCGAAGACCAGCACGGACTCAGCGAGAAGGGCCTCAAAGCAGGCTCGGTGGGCCTGATCGGCGCCGTTGTGATCGGCGTTTCCTGCATCGCCCCGGCGTATACCTTGACGGCGGCCCTGGGCCCCACCGTCGMCGAGGTCGGCGTGCACCTGCCGGCGATCTTCCTGGTGGGCTTCGTCCCGATGCTGCTCGTGGCATTCGGCTACCGCGAGCTGAACAACGCCATGCCCGACGCCGGCACCTCCTTCACGTGGKCCTCGCGGGCCTTTGGTCCGTGGCTTGGCTGGATGGGCGGCTGGGGGCTGGTTGCKGCGACCATCATCGTGCTCTCGAATCTKGCCGCCGTCGCGGTGGACTTCTTCTACCTGATGCTGGGGCAGATCTTCGGCAATCCGGACCTCGCCGATCTCACCAAGAACCTGCCACTGAATATCGCCACCACGCTGGTGTTCATCACGCTCGCGTGCTGGATCTCGTACCGCGGCATGGAAACCACCAAGACGGTCCAGTACGTGCTCGTGGGATTCCAGCTGCTGGTGCTCGGCTGGTTCGCCGTGGCTGCGTTCAGCCACGTCGCCAACGGAACCGCTTTTGACGCCACGGCCATCGCGCCGGACTGGTTCAACCCCTTCGCGGTCGAATCCTTCTCCGCCTTTGCCGCCGGCGTTTCGCTGTCCATCTTCATTTACTGGGGCTGGGACGTCACGCTGACCATGAATGAGGAGACCAAGAACCCGGAAAAGACCCCGGGCCGTGCCGCTACCGTCACCGTGCTGGTCATCGTGATCATCTACATGACCGTTGCCCTGGCCACGCTCTCGTACGCCGGAATCGGTACGGAAGGCCTGGGCGCCGGCAACCCGGAGAACCAGGGCAGCATCTTCGCCGTCCTCGCGGGACCCGTGATGGGCCCCTTCGCCATCCTGATGTCCCTGGCCATCCTCAGCAGCTCGGCCGCGTCCCTGCAGTCCACCTTCGTCTCACCGGCGCGAACCCTGCTGTCCATGGGCCACTACAAGGCCCTGCCGAAGAAGTTCAGCAGGATCAGCCCCACGCACAAGTCGCCGAGCTATGCCACGATCGCCTCGGCCGTGGCGGCCGCCGCGTTCTACGTCATTACCCGCACGACGTCGGAGAACGCGCTGTGGGACACCATCACGGCCCTGGGCATGATGATCTGCTTCTACTACGGCATCACCGCGCTGGCCTGTGTCTGGTTCTTCCGCGCCGAGGCGTTCAGCGGAGCGCATGCGTTCTTCTTCAAGTTCCTCGCGCCCCTCCTGGGCGGCGTCATCCTGCTGGTCATGTTCTTCAAGACCGCCTACGACTCCATGGATCCGGCGTACGGTTCAGGCTCCTCAATCGGCGGTCTGGGACTGGTCTTCATCCTTGGCATGGGCGTCATCCTGCTGGGCGTGGTGCTCATGCTGATCATGGCCAAGGTGCGGCCCGAGTTCTTCAAGGGCGAGGTCCTGTCCCGGGGAAATTGAGTCCGCGGCCTCTTCCGGCCAGGGAAGGTCCCCGTCCGGCAGCCCTTGGAAAGTAAGCACACTTACCAATAGGCTGTCCGGAGGGGGACCTTCCTCCGTTGGAACGAGAACGAGGTGAGAGCATGTCGGATGCCGCCAGCATCAGCAAAGTCACGGACATCATCAACGATTCGCACATCGGAATGTTCACCACCATCAACGAAGAAGGCGCGCTCGTCAGCCGGCCGCTGGCCGTCCAGGAGGTCAAGGACGACGGC
The DNA here is from genome assembly GCF_056394205.1 of Arthrobacter sp. 10T413_2. Lineage (NCBI taxonomy): Bacteria > Bacillati > Actinomycetota > Actinomycetes > Micrococcales > Micrococcaceae > Arthrobacter > Arthrobacter sp. 10T413_2. Next base: position 19,057 of record NZ_JBFTHK010000014.1, read on the forward strand.
GACATGTGGTTCTTCACGTCGGCGACCACCTCGCAGGTGGCCCACATCCAGGCGAACCCGGCCGTGAACGTCTCCTTCGGCAAGCGCACCGAATGGGTATCCGTGGCCGGGACCGCCAACGTCGTGACCGACCGGCAGCTGATCCATGACATGTGGAACCAGGTCGTGGAGGCCTGGTTCCCGGACGGACCGGACACCCCGGAGGTGGTTCTGCTGCACGTCGACTCGGACTCCGCCGAGTACTGGACCAGCCCGGGCGGCACGGCGGCCACCGCGCTGCAATGGATCAAGTCCAAGGTCACCAACAGCCGCATGAGCGTCGGCGAGAGCGCAACCGTAGAGCTGTAGCATGCCGGACCGGGCCGGCGGGGAATCCGGGCTGCTGCCGGCTGATTCCTAGTCGATGATTTTCAGGCCGGTGCCCCAGTTGAAGTCGGGATACGCGGGGTTGGCCTGCAGCGCCATGATCAGCAGCTGGAAGCCTTCGAGCTCCCGGGCGTGGCGCAGTCCGCCGACCTGAAGCGGACGCAGGCCCGCGGCTTCGGCAAATGCTGCGACTTCATTGCGGGCCTGTTCCGAGTCCGAGGCGATGAAGACATCCAGCGGCATGCCGCCGGTGGTCCCGGCGCCGAGCGTCCCGGCGAAGGTGGTGTTGAACGCTTTCACCACCCGTGCGCCCGGCAGCAGCKCGGCGATTTCCTCGGCCGCTGACGTCCCCGGGCCGACTATCAGTGAATCGAAGGTTTCAGTGTCGATCGGATTGCTGATCTCCACCACGGTCTTGCCGCTGAGGGTGTCGCCGAAATGCGTGGCAACTTCCTTGGCCGGGCCGAAGTAGAGCGCGAGGACGACGATGTCGCCCTCGGGAACCTCGCTCAGGCCGCCGGAGGTGGTGGTGCCGCCAAGTTCAGCAGCGAGCTTGGCGGCATTCTCCGGTGTCCGGTCCAGAACCTGGACKGAACGGCCGGCGGCGACAGCCCGGGTTCCGATCGCCCGTGCCATATTGCCGCTGCCGATKATCGTGATGTCAGTCATGGTGGTTCCTTCCGAGGTTGGGCGGGAACTGCGGAATCAGCAATTCCGGAAGTCAGCTGTGGGCGCGGTCCGGGCCATGGAGCCCCGCGGGGTTGACGCCGGCCGCGCGTTCAGCGGCAGCCAGGGCATGTTCCAGCCGGTCCACTGCCGGAGCGTACGCCGTGTCAGCGGAGCCGCGGTCCGTKGGGCCGCCGGGACGCCCGGCGGCCTTGATGGCCCGGATCAGGGCGGCCGTTTCCGGTTGCCGGGGATCGCTCATCGCCGGGTAGTCAATCGAGTACCCGGGATCGAGTTCGTAGCGTTGCCACCGGGCGAGGGCATTCCTGTGCCGCTCAGCCGCGGCCTCATTCATGAGCTGAGTCTTCCGGCCGGCCCGGCGCGATTCCTGCCGCCGGAGCAGCCGGGGAGCGGCCGCAAAAGCCGCCAGTGCCGTCACGGCGGCCAGCATGCCGAGCGCCAAGCCGGCCCAAGGCCACGTGAAGGAGGCGATCAGGACGGCGGGAACCACAACGGCGAGCCCGGCGAAAATGTCCCAAAACGCGCCGTCTGCGCCCTCTGAGCGTCCGTCGCCGGCTGCCAGGTGCTTGCGGGCGAGGTACACCGAGACGAATGCCGCCCCGGCAACGACGAGCGCAAGGGCCAGGAACTGCCCGGCCGCGAGGGCACCGGATTGTGAGAGCGACGTCATTGCACACCTCCGGCGGAACCGTCCCGGACGGGCGCTGTTCCGCTAGTTCCATTGGAATCCCTCGCGGCGGGGCCGTCAATGGCCGTTCGGCCCTGCCGGACGGCTGGCAGGGCCGCGCTCCGGCGAGCCGGGACCGCCGCCGCTGAGGCTGTCGCGGAGGCCGCGCCACGGTTCCTTCAGCGGTGCTCCCGGCGTAGCCTAGGGGCCATGCGACTGAAAATGTGCAGTATCCACGTCAAGGACCCGGCCTCGGCCCATGAGTTCTACACCGGCATCCTGGGCTTTGAAACGTTGATGGCCATGCCGGAGCACAACCTCTTCATCGTCAAGGATCCGGACGGACCCGGCGGCKCCGGACTGCTGCTGGAGCCCAGTGACAACCCGATCGGGGCGGCGTACATGAACGGCCTGCACGACGCCGGAATTCCGGCGATCGTCTTTGGCGTGCCCGACGTGCACGCCGAATATGCCCGGCTGGCGGCCAAGGGCGTGATGTTCCAGGCAGAGCCGTCCGAGGGCCCCGGCGGGACCATCGCGGTGTTGGATGACGGCTGCGGCAACTACGTGCAGCTCCACCAGGACTAGCCACACCAGKACCGGCCGCACGCAAGTCATATCAGCGGCTCACTTTGTCCTTGTCCGGGTGCTCGTCGCCGATATGGCCGGGTGCGTTGGCGGCCAGGACCCGCTCCACGAAGGAGGCGTACTCCTCCATGTAGTGGCGCAGCAGCTTGGCCGTGGCCTCGTCTTTGACCTCGCCGTCCTCGCCGTAGACCTCCGGAACGAAGCGGATGTACGCCTCCGGTGCATTGAGCTGCGGCGCGTCGAGGAAGCTCAGCACGCTCCGGAATGAGGACTGCATCACTGCCGTGCCGATGCCGCCGGGGGAGGCGCCGATGATCCCGGTGGGCTTGCGGGCGAAGGAATTGGTGCCCCAGGGCCGGGATCCCCAGTCGATGGCGTTCTTGAGCGCCCCGGGGATGGACCGGTTGTATTCGGGCGAGACAAACAGGATGCCGTCGGACGCGGCGATTGCATCCTTGAGGGCCTGCGCCTCCGGCGGAAAGGCGGCGTCAAAGTCCGGGCTGTACAGCGGCAGGTCTTTGATGGGGATTTCCGTGAACTCCAGCTCCGCCGGTGCAAGCCGGATCAGGGCCTTGGACAGGGTGCGGTTGATGGAATGGCTCGAAAGGCTCCCGACAAAGTATCCGATCTTGAAGGCCATKGCCTGTTTCCTTCCCGATGCTCCGCCKGTGGCTGGTGGATTGGGAGTGAACATGGAGATCGGGCCGGCGGTCCCGACTMATCCMGCGAGCATAGTCCTGCGTCCGCGGGATGAAAATAGGGGCCGGGAGGAGCCCTCCACCGCTATTCGGCCGTGGCGCGGGCCTTCTTGGCGTCCTTCTTGGCGGCCTCGTCCTTGACCCGMTGGGCCTCGGCGCGGACGGCGGCGTGGGTGGAGCGTTCGGCGACCAGCCACGCGGKGGGAGCCTGCAGCAGCGCGGTGATTTCCGCCGTCGTCAGCGCTTCTTCAACACCGCCGCGGGCCAAGCCGCTGATGGAGACGTTGAGCTTCTGCGCGACCACCGGGCGGGGGTGCGGGCCGTTGCGGCGCAGTTCCGCGAGCCACTCCGGCGGGTTGGCCTGGAGCTCGGCGAAATCGGCGCGGGTGATGACCGAATCCCGGAACTCCTGGGGTGTTGCGGGCAGGTAGATGCCAAGCTTCTTKGCAACGGTGGCCGGCTTCATGGACTGGGAGTTTGCAGAGGTCATGCTTCAAGKGTATCCGGCCAGAGGCTGACCGGRCACCGGCACTGAGCCCTGCACCAGCCCGGGCGGTACTGTGAACATGTGTCCGCAGCCGATGAAACACCCCAGACCCCCGACGAAACCGCCGCCGTCCCCGCCGAAGCAGCAGTGMGGGAGCTCCGCTTCGCGTACGTCGCCGGCGTCACGCCCGGAAAATGGATCCGGCGCTGGGAGGAACGGATGCCCGATGTTCCGTTGCACTCCTTTATGTCCGACGACGGCACCCAGCTCGCCGTGCTCCGCGACGGTTCCGCGGACCTGAGCTTCGTCCGGTTGCCGGTGGAACGCGATGGCCTCAGTGTGATCCCGCTGTACGAGGAACAGCCGGTGGTGGTGGCACCGAAGGGACACGAGATCTCGGTGTTCGAGGAAGTGGACCTGGCGGACCTCTCCAAGGAGACCTTCCTCGACGTGCAGGAACTTGGCGGCGCCGCGATGGCCCTGCAGGTGGTGGCKACCGGTGCCGGGCTGGTGATCCTGCCGATGTCCGTGGCCCGGCACTTCAACGTCAAGGACACCGTGGCCCGGAAACTCACCGGTGCGCCCGTCACGGAGATCGCCCTGGCCTGGCCCAGCGACGCCACGGATGAGGTGATCGAGGAATTCATCGGAATTGTCCGGGGGCGCACCGCGGCGAGCTCCCGCCAGCCCTCGGCGCAGCAGGAAAAGCCCAAGCGGGAGCCCAAACCGGACCGGCGTGGCCCTGCGGTGAAGAAGCCCAAGGTGGCCCAGCGGTACGCGCCGAACCCGGACAAGGGCCGCGGCAAGGGATCCCGGAAAAAGGGCAAACGCTAGGCATAGCCGTGTGAGGGCCGGCACGCATAGGCTCGGTCCGTGGACATCGTCGAGTTCCTGACCGCACGGATAAGAGAAGACGAAGCTGCCGCCCTGAAGCTGCTCGGCGACCCCACCCTGGCCGTTTCCGGCGAGTGGTACGAACGCCGCCTGCTTCGCGAGTGCGAGGCCAAACGCCGGCTGATCGACATCATTGAATCCGCCCGGCAGTCCGTCCTGGCGGCGCTGGTCAGCCAGGAACCGGCCGACGCCGGATGGGTGCCGGACGTGATCGAATGGACCACCCTGTCCTTGAACACCCTGGCCCTGCCGTACGCCGACCACCCCGAATTCCAGGCCCGCTGGCGGCCCCCCGGGTAGGGATGCGGGTAGGATGCGGGAGCCGTGCCCGACGCCGGCACATGTGACGCCGGAAACACGCGGGAAATCTTCCCGGCCTACGCTGGTCACACCGCAGCATCCGCGGTCCGCCAGCCGGCCGGTTCTTGAAGGGATTCCGTCATGCACTTATTGCMCCGTGAGCAGGAAAAACTCATGATCGTGGTCGCGGCGGACCTCGCCCGGCGCCGCCAGGCACGCGGCCTGAAGCTGAACTTCCCCGAGGCCGTCGCCATCATCAGCTATGAACTGATCGAGGGCGCCCGGGACGGCCGGACCGTGGCGGAGCTCATGAGTTACGGAACCACCCTCCTGGGCCGCGACGACGTCATGGAGGGGGTGCCGGAAATGATCCACGACGTCCAGGTCGAGGCCACCTTCCCGGACGGCACCAAGCTCGTCACCGTCCACGATCCCATCCGCTAGGAGAGCCCCGATGATTCCCGGAGAATACGTTCTCGGCGCCGCGCCGCTGACGCTCAATGCCGGCCGCGAGGCGATTGACGTCGCCGTGACCAACACCGGCGACCGGCCCGTCCAGGTGGGCTCGCACTACCACTTCGCCGAAGCAAACGCCGCGCTGCAGTTCGACCGGCAGGCCGCCTACGGCCGCCGCCTGGACATTCCGGCCGGCACCGCCGCACGGTTCGAACCGGGGGACAGCAGGACCGTCCGGCTGATCGAACTCGCGGGCCGCCGTGAAGTGTACGGCCTCAGCAACGCCGTCAACGGCACACTCCGCGAGACAGGACTCCACGTTTCCGAGGGGACAGGTGACGCACAATGAGTTTCGAATTGTCCCGCAGGCAGTACGCGKACCTCTACGGCCCGACGACTGGCGACGCCATCCGCCTGGCCGACACCGATCTGTTCCTCGAGATCGAGAATGACCTCACCGTCTACGGCGAGGAAGTGGTCTTCGGCGGCGGCAAGGTGATCCGCGACGGCATGGGCCAGAACGGCCAACTGACCCGGGACGGGGACGGAAGTACTGGTTTCGGCAGTGTCGGTTCCGGCGGCGGAGTTCCGGACACCGTGATCACGAACGTCGTGGTGCTGGACTACACCGGCATTTACAAGGCCGACGTCGCGCTCCGGGACGGCCACATCTTCCGGATAGGCAAGGCAGGGAACCCGCAGATCACCGACGGCGTGGACATCGTGATCGGTGCCAGCACCGAGATCATTGCCGGCGAACGGAAGATCCTGACCGCCGGCGGCGTGGACTCCCACATCCACTTCATCTCCCCGGACCAGGTCCCCGCCGCCCTGTGCAGCGGGGTGACCACGATGGTGGGCGGCGGCACCGGCCCCGCCGAAGGCACCAAGGCCACCACGGTCACKCCCGGGAAATGGCACATCCAGCGGATGCTGCAGGCCGCCGAAGGGCTGCCGATCAACATCGGCCTGTTCGGCAAGGGGCACGCGTCCGCCGTCGAACCCCTGGCCGAGCAGATCCGCGCTGGCGCGATCGGGCTGAAGGTCCATGAGGACTGGGGCTCCACCACCTCCTCGATCGACACCTCGCTGCAGGTCGCGGACCAGTACGACGTCCAGGTGGCCATCCACACCGACACCCTGAACGAGTGCGGGTTCGTGGAGGACACCATCCGGGCCATCGACGGCCGCGTGATCCACACCTTCCACACCGAGGGCGCCGGCGGTGGCCACGCCCCGGACATCATCAAGATCGCCGGGCTGCCCAACGTCCTGCCGGCCTCCACGAACCCCACGCTGCCGTACACGCGCAACACGATCGAAGAGCACCTGGACATGCTCATGGTGTGCCACCACCTGAACCCGGACATCCCGGAGGACGTGGCGTTCGCGGACTCCCGCATCCGCGCCGAAACCATCGCCGCCGAGGACGTCCTGCAGGACCTGGGCATCTTCGCGATCACGTCCTCGKACTCCCAGGCCATGGGCCGCGTGGGCGAGGTCATCATCCGAACCTGGCAGGTGGCGGACAAGATGAAGAAGCAGCGCGGCGTGCTCAAGGACCCCGACGGCGGTGTCCACGGAGCGGCTTCTGGTCTGGGCGCTGAGAGCGATAACTTCCGGTTGAAGCGCTACGTGGCGAAATACACCATCAACCCGGCCATCGCGCAGGGCATGGCCCATTCCATCGGCTCGGTGGAGGTCGGAAAGTTCGCCGACCTCGTGCTCTGGGACCCGGCGTTCTTCGGAGTGAAGCCGGAGCTCGTGATCAAGGGCGGCCAGATCGCCTACGCCCTCATGGGGGACGCCAACGCCTCCATTCCCACCCCGCAGCCGCGCACCATGCGGCCGATGTTTGCCGCCTACGGCAAGGCACTCCAGCAGTCCTCCATCACCTTCCTGTCCCAGGCAGCCATAGAGGCCGGGGTCGCGGAAGAACTCGGACTGGAGAAGGTCATCCGGCCGGTGTCCGGCATCCGCAGCCTGACCAAGGCGGACCTGAAGTACAACGGCGCCACCCCGGAGATCGAGGTGGACCCGGAAACGTACAAGGTGACGGTCGACGGCGAGGACGTCACGTGCGAACCGTCGGACGTCCTGCCCATGGCGCAGCGCTACTTCCTTTTCTAGGCTTCCAGAGGAGACGAACATGATCATCGAAAAGGTCCTCGGCAACACACACGATMTTCCTCCCGGGCCGGACCCGTACGCCGGGTTGCACCAGGAAAAGGTCATCCTGCCCAGCGCCCAGCTGGTCAAGCGMATCCAGCGCGTCACCACCGACCACGGGAAGGAGTTGGGCCTGCGCCTCCCCTCCGGTTCCGGGGACCTGCGCGACGGCGACATCCTGCACGTGGCCGAGACCAACATGATCGTGGTCTCGGTGCTGCCCACCGACGTCCTCGTGATCGCCCCGCGCTCCATCCACGAGATGGGCGTCGTGGCGCACTCCTTGGGCAACCGGCACCTGCAGGCCCAGTTTTTCGATGCGTCCTCGGACTATGGGGCAGAGGTAATGGTGTGCCAGTACGACCACACCGTGGAGGACTATCTCAAACACGTCGGAGCGCCCTACGACCGCCAGGAACGCGTGATGCCCGTCCCCTTCCGCCATGCCGAACACTCGCACTAGTTTTCTCTTCCGTGGCTGGGGCGCCGTGGGCGCTGCGGCGGGTGATAGGGGTCGTGCCCGTCCCCAGCCGCTCCCAACTCTCGCAAGCTCGAGTCGGGGCCCTCGCGGCAGTGGGCCCACCGCGGTGCCCGCCACGCCGCGACCCCTATCACCCGCCTCCGCAGATTCGACAGCTTGCCTTGCGTCGTGGGGCCAGTTATGACCTATCAGTTGGCATTGCAGCAGCTGACGGATTCTGCGCTGCCTACCGGGGCGTTTGCTCACTCGCTGGGGTTTGAGAGCTATGTGGAGCGCGGACTGGTGCACGACGAGGAGTCGTTTGGGGTGTGGCTGGCTGCGTTTGTGGGGCAGCAGCTGACGTATTCGGACGCGCTGGCCATCCGGTTCCTCTATGAGGGCGTTGCTCTTGTTGAACTGGACGCTTTGCTGACCGCCCAGCTGTTGCCGCGGCAAATGCGCGAGGCCAGCACCAAGATGGGAACCCGGCTGCTGGAGATTGGCGCGGAGGTCTTTCCTTCCCCTGAACTGGCGGAATACCGGGAACTGGTGGTGGCCGGGCCCGCCGCCGGCCACCAGCCGCTGGCGTTCGCGGTGATCGCCCGTTCCCTGGGAGTCCCGCTGCCCGAGGCCCTCGCCGCCTACCTGTTCGCCACGGTCACGTCGCTGACGCAAAACGCCGTCAGGGCGATCCCCCTGGGGCAGAACGCCGGCCAGCGGCTCCTGCGGAAGGCCGCCGCCGACGTCGCTGCCGCGGCCGAGCGGGCCGTCCACCTCACGCCTGACGACTTCGGGGCCGTCAGCCCCGGATTGGAAATTTCGCAGATGCGGCACGAACGCCAGCGCGCCCGCATGTTCATGAGCTGAGCTGACCGAGCACTACAAGTTGGTCCAATACAGGAAATATGTCTGGAGAAGAATATGTCTGAGCCCATCAAAATCGGCATCGGCGGCCCGGTGGGTGCCGGCAAGACCCAGCTCGTGGAGCGCCTCACCCGCCACATGAGCGGGGAAATCTCCATGGCGGCCATCACCAACGACATTTACACGATCGAGGACGCCAAGATCCTCGCCGCCAACGGGATCCTCCCGCTGGACCGGATCATCGGCGTCGAAACCGGCGGCTGCCCGCACACCGCCATCCGMGAGGATACCTCCATGAACACGGCGGCCATCGAGGAACTGAAGAAACGGCACCCGGACCTGCAGGTGATCTTTGTCGAATCCGGCGGCGACAACCTCTCCGCCACCTTCAGCCCGGAACTCGTGGACTTCTCGATCTACATCATCGACGTCGCCCAGGGCGAGAAGATCCCGCGCAAGGCCGGCCAGGGCATGATCAAGTCCGATCTCTTCATCATCAACAAGACCGACCTCGCACCCCACGTGGGCGCAGACCTGTCCGTCATGGAACGGGATTCCAAGGAATTCCGGGGTGAGAAACCGTTCTGTTTCACGAACCTCAAGACCGACGAAGGGCTGGAGCGCGTCATCGAATGGATGCGGCGCGACGTCCTGATGCTCGACCTGGCGTCATGAGCATTGTTCCTCTGGTCCAGACACCTGGCAACGTGATCGCTGAGGCGACGAGGCCGGATTTTGGGGCCGCGGCGTGGCGGGCACCGCGAAGCGGGCACGGCCCCAAATCCGGTGAAGCCGCCGGAGCCGGCCAGAGCGCCCAAGAACCTATGGGAGAGCTCGAACTCGTCGTCACCGACCGTGCAGGACGTTCTGTGGCCACGCATCAGTTTCATCGCGGGGCTATGAGAGTGTTGCGGCCGCATTACTTGGATGGGTCCGGGCAGGTTTGTTATGTGCTGGTCAATCMTGGCGGGGCGTACTTGGGGGCTGACCTGTATGTGATTGACGTGGAGGTGGCGGACGGGGCGAAGTTGTTGCTCGCCACGMAGTCGGCCACCAAGATCTACCGGACTCCGGGGTCCTTTGCGGAGCAGCGGATGCGGCTGCGCCTGGGGGAGGGGGCGCAGCTGGAGCTCGCCCCGGACCAGGTGATTGCCTACCGGGAGGCCAGCTACCGGCAGAATACGCACGTGACGGTGCGGCCGTCGTCGAGCCTCATCATGGCCGAAATCCTCACTCCCGGGTGGTCGCCGGACGGGGCCTCGTTCCGGTATGAGGAGCTGCGGCTGCGGACGGAGATACGGGTCGAATCCGGGGGAGAAGGCGGCCGTGAGAGCGGGCTGCTGGCCCTGGACAACGTGCTCATCCGGCCGCCCCTGGGCGATGTGACTGGCATGGCGTTCATGGAGGGCTTCAGCCATCTGGGGTCGCTGATCGTGGTGGATCCGCGGGTGGACCAAACCCTCGCCGATGAACTTCACGAGATCACGGCCGGCTACGGGGCCCATACCGGCATCTCGCTCACCGCCACGGTACTGGGAACGGCCGGGCTGGTGATGAGGTCGCTCTCGACCAGCACCGAGGAACTCCAACGCGTGGCGGGAGCCGCCACCTCCTTGTTGCGGAAACGCTGGTACGGGCAGGATCCCCTGGACCTGAGGAAGTACTGATGGCCACGACCGGGCGGATGGCGGTATTGTCCCGGCTCTACCGCGAGCGGGCGCAGCTGCCGCTGCRGACCCGGATACTGGTGACCTTCGGTGCGGTGGCCGCACTGCACGCTGCGGCCGTCGTGCTCCTGGTMGCCGGCGCGGCCGGAGGCGGACAGCCGCTGGGGATCGGGCTGGTCCTGACGGCCTACCTGGCGGGGGTGAAACACAGCTACGACTGGGACCACCTGGCCGCGATCGATAATTCCACCCGGAAGTTCGCGGCCGAACACCGCGATCCGGTCAGCGTGGGCTTCGCGTTCAGCCTGGGCCACAGCTCGGTGGTGGTCCTCGCCGGAGGGCTCGTGGTGTCCGGGGCATCCGTGGTGGTGAGCTTCATGGCCGAGGGGACTCCCGGGAACCTGCTGCTGGGGCTCGTCGGCAGCGGGGTGTCGGGGCTGTTCCTGCTGGCCATGGGTGCCTTCAACGGCTCTGCCTTCCTCCGGACGCTCAAGGTTTACMGTGGCGTCCGGGACGGTGCCACGGTCTCTCCCGAGGACCTTGCAGCGAGGGGCTTCGTGGCCCGGCTGCTCGCGTGTCCGCTGGCCCGGGTCCAGCATCCCCGGAACATCTACGTGATCGGCTTTCTCTTCGGGCTGGGGTTCGATACCGCCACGACGATCGGGCTGCTGGTCATGGCGACGGCGGCCTCGCTGGCCGGCGTTTCCCCGCTCGCCCTGCTGGCGCTCCCGCTGGCGTTCGCCGCGGCCATGACGCTGTGCGACACCGTCAACGGGGTGGCCATGATGCGGATGTACCGCTCGGCCCTGACGGATCCGCGGCGCAAACTGGGCTTCAATGCCGTCATAACGGGCATTTCTGCGGTGTCGGCACTCTTCATTGCGGTCATCACCCTGGGCGGGGCCGTTCATGAGGTGTTCGGGCTGGGGGATCCGCTGACGGGCTGGCTCGGCTCGGTGGACCTGGGCGACGCCGGACTGCTGCTGGTGGCGCTGTTGATGTCCGTCTGGGCCGTAGCCTCGCTGCGCCGGCGGGCTCCCGGGGAGTGACCCGCGCGGCTGATTACAGCCGCTAGTCCCTCTGCCGCGAGCCCGCCGCGCCCCTCGGCCGGCAGCCCGGCGATGTTCAGACGGCCTGGACGTGCAGGAGCAGGGCATGCTCCGGATTCAGGACCGGCAAGGGCAGGCCGACGTGCTGGAGGAAGGCGCCGGAGGCGACGGCCCCGTCTTCCAGCCATGCCGGCGGTCGGATCTGCGTGAACGTGTGCGCGTAGTCGCCGTCGAGGGGTGTAGGCAGCGCGGCCCGGACACGATAGGTCCGCTTGGGGTCGAGGCCCGGCAGGGACGCCTGGCCGGGGACTTCTGCCGGGGCGGACGCCAGCGACACGGCCGCGAACAGGGCCTCGCCGGCGTCGTGAGCGACCACTCCGTGGACACTCAGGGTGGGCTCGGCGGTGTCCGCGTTCACGCGTTTGCCGGAGTGGATCAGTGCCCGGTGGCGCTTGTAGAGCGCAATCGCGCGGCGCAGCGTGGTCCGCTCGTCATCCGTGGCCGCGCGGATGTCCCACTCCATGCCGAAGTGGCCAAAGAGGGCGGTGATGGCGCGGAACGAGATGTCGTGGGTGCGTGCGGTGGTGTGCGAGGTGGTGGGGCCGACATGCGCTCCGACGAGTTCCGGCGGGAGGACCGCCTGGGTCCACCGCTGGATGGTCTGGCGCTCGAGGGCGTCGTTGCAGTCCGATGCCCACACGCGGTCGGTGCGCTGCAGGATCCCGAGGTCCACGCGTGCCCCGCCGGAGGAGCAGCTCTCGATCTCCACCTCCGGGTGGGCAGCCTTGAGCGCGTCAAAGAGGCGGTAGGCGGMCAGCGTCTGTTCGTGGACGGACGGGCGTCCGCCGCTGCCGTGTTCGGTGAGGTCGCGGTTCTGGTCCCATTTGAGGTAGGCGATGTTGTTCTCGCGCAGCAGGGCGTCGAGGCGTTGGTAGATGTACTGCCAGGCGTCCGGGTTGGCGAGGTCCAGGACATGCTGGTGGCGCCAGGGCTGCGGGAGGCGGCCGCCGTCCTTGTGGGAAAGCGCCGAGGGGCCCACGATCCAGTCCGGGTGTTCGCGGGCGACGTCGGAGTCCAGGTTGACCATTTCCGGCTCCACCCAGAGGCCGAACTCCATGCCGTGGCCGGTCACGGCATCGATCAGCGGGGTCAGGCCCTTGGGCCACAGGCCTTCGTCGACGTACCAGTCGCCCAGGCCCGCGTGGTCGTCGCGGCGGCCGCGGAACCAGCCGTCGTCGAGGACGAAGCGTTCCACGCCGAGCTCGGCGGCGGAGTCGGCGAGTTCCAGCAGGGGTTCGAGGCGGTGGTCGAAGTACACCGCCTCCCAGGTGTTGAGGACCACGGGGCGGAGCCGCCCGGACGTGGTGTCCACGTGTTGGGGCCGGGCGCGGAACCAGTCGTAGAAGGCCTCGGTGATGCCGTCCAGGCCGTGGTCGGAGTACGCGGCGAAGAGCGATGGCGTCCGGTAGCTGCCGCCGGGGTGCAGCACCACTTCGCCGGAGCCGAGCAGCTCCGCGGCGCCGATCATCCGCCGGCCGTCGGTGAGGCTGTCCAGGTACTGCTCGTGGTTGCCGCTCCAGCCGAAGTGTGTGGCCCAGACCTGGCCTCGGCGGTTGGAGAAGCCGGCGGTGCCAGCGGCGACCAGCAGGGAGGAATCGTGGCCGGTGCGGCCGTGCCGGCCGGTGCGGACCCAGGTGCCCTGCTGGACGGAGTGCCGCTGCGGGTGGTTTTCGCGGCACCAGCGCCCGGTGAGGTCAAGCAGTTCGGTGGCATTCCGCGGCACCGGCAGCACTGCGGCGAGTTCCTCGAGCTGGTAGGCGGCCGTGCCGCTGTTGCTCAGGGTGTGTGCCAGCTCCAGGAGGCCGCCGGGGTGAAGGGTGAGCCCGGTGCTGACCTMCAGCCCGGCGTCGGAGTCCTGCTGGATGATGAGGACGCCGCGGCCGCCGTCGCGCATCTCGGTTGAAACCACCCGCAGGGCCGGCGAGAAGTCCCGGCCGGGGACGCCGTCGGCGCTCCGGTACCCGCGGAGGCCGGGCCGACCGGCCCAGCCGGAGGAKGCCTGCGGCAGCAGCCCGGCGATGACCGGAACGTCGAAGGCGGAGTGGGGGRCGGCCCCGCGGAGGATCGCCAGATCGGGGAGGCGGTCCCCGAGGTCGGCGCCCCAGTGGACGATCTCGGCCTCGCCGGAGTCGAAGGCCAGCAGGAGGCTGGTGCCGGCAGAACGCAGGTGCACGGGGTGCATGGGATTCGCTTTCAGTAGTGCGGAAGTCAGGTGCTGGTGCGCGGGATCCCGGCTCGGKACCCCGCGCACCGGGCGCCGCCGTGGCGGGCGGCTGTGGCTTCAGAGGCTCACTTGTTGAACGGCTTACTTGTTGAACGGCCTACTTGTTGAACAGCGAGTTGACCTGGTCGTTGGCCTGCGAGAGGGAACTGGCCGGMTGCTTTCCGGAGACCACGGCGTCCATGGCCGGCTTCATGATGCCGTCCACCTTGGCCGCCTTGTMAGCGATCGGGAACAGGAAGGTGGTGCTCTCCTTGACCTGCTGGGTGAAGGGCGTCACGTCCACGCCCTTGGCCTTGAACGCCGCTTCTGCCTTGTCCGAAGAGGACTTGATCGCGGGGAACACCACGGCCTTGGAGGCCACGACGTCCTGGCAGGCGGCGGAGCCCAGGTACTCGGCGAACTTCACGGCGGCGGCGGGCTTCTTTGTGCCGGCCCACACGGAGTCGGCCAGGCCGTTGAACATGGAGGACCGCTTGCCGTCGGGGCCGGTGGGGGTCGGGGCGATTCCGACGTCGACGCCCTTGTAGCCGGTGTACTGGCCGATCATCCACGACCCGTGGGCGTTGATGACAGACTTCCCGGCGGCGAAGGTGTCCGCCATGCTCGCACCGACGGTGGTTTCCAGTTTGGGCATGTAACCCTTCTCGGCCAGGCCGGCGAACCAGGCGATGGATTCCTGGAACTTGGGGTCGTCGTAGTTGAAGTGGGTGCCCCACGGGTTCTTGTCCGTGTGGGTCCACCCGGTGGTGCCGGTCAGGTAGCTCCACTCGGTCTGGCCCTGGCCGGAGCCGGAGCTGTTCAGGCCGAGGCCGTAGACCTCCACCTTCGTCTTGTCGAAGCCGGGCTCGTCTCCGCGCTTGCCGTTCTTATCGACGGTCAGGTGTGCGATCGCCTTTTCATAGGTGCCGCCGTCCTGCGGGTTCCAGGTCAGGGTTTTCATCTGTTCATCGCTGATTCCGGCGCCGGCGGCGAGCTTCTTGTTATAGAAGAGCGAGATCGTGTCCCAGTCCTTGGGCAGGCCGTAGCGCTTGCCGTCCTCGCCGACCCAGAGATCGGCGAGACCCTTGTTGTACTGGGTGAGGTCGACGTGATCGTTCGCGACGGCATCGTCCAAGGCCAGTAGCTGGCCGGTCTTGGCGAACTCGGGGTACTTGGCCAGGTGGTCGGTGAAGACGTCCGGGGCGGTGCCGGCGACAATGCCGTTGGTCAGGGTGCTCCAGTAGTCGTCCCAGCCGCGCTGGGTGATCTTGACGGTGATGTCCGGGTTGGCCGTGTGGAAGTCATCGGCGCACTGCTGGTAGGCCGGGAGCTGGTTRGAGTCCCAGAGCCAGTAGCTGATCTCGCCCTTGGCTTCCTCGCCTGAGGCGCCTGAGGCTCCTCCGCCGCTTCCGCAGGCGGAGAGGGCGAGGACAGCGGCGGMCGCGGCGGCGAGGGCGCCGACTGCTTTCTTGCCGGTTGCTTTCTTGTTCACGGGGGGTCCTTTCGGGACGGTGTTTTMGGGAAGGGGCTTTCGGGACGGTGTTTTTGGATGCGGGGGCGGCTGGAACGTCCAGCACAGGTTGGGGCGGGTTACTTGATTCCGGAGAAGCCGATGGAGTTGACGATCTTCTTGCCGAAGGCGATGAAGAGCAGCAGGACAGGCAGCGCGGAGATGAGGGTCGCGGCCATGAGACCGGACCAGTCCGGTGCACCCTGGGGTGACTGGGATTTGAAGACGCCCAGGCCGACAGTGAGAACGCGGACGTTTTCCTGGTTGCCGACCAGCAGTGGCCAGAAGTACTCGTTCCACTGCCCGATGAAGGTCAGCAGCGCCAGGGTGGCGATCGGAGCGGCGGCGTTGGGCAGGACAATCTGGAAGAAGATGCGCAGGTGTTTGGCGCCGTCGAGCATGGCGGCCTCCTCCACTTCACGGGACATGTTCAGGAAGAACTGCCGCAGGAAGAAGATCGCGAACGGGGTCATGAAGAGGTAGGGCAGCACCATGCCGAGCATGGTGTTCAGCAGGCCGAGGTTCTTGATCAGCAGGAAGTTGGGAAGTGCGGTGAAGATCGGCGGGACCATCATGGTGGCCAGGAAGAGGCTGAACACGGCGTTCCGGCCCCGCCAGCGCAGGCGGGAGAAGGCGTAGGCGGCCATGGCGCTGAAGAAGACGGCGCCAGCGGTGGTGATCCCGGCGAACAGGACGGTGTTGCGCAGGTAGATCCAGAAGTCGATCTTGGCTCCGGAACCTCCTTCCGCCATGGCTTCCTGGGCGGTCTGGAGGCCGAGGACCCGCTTGTAGGCGCCGAGGTTGAAGTCGGCCGGCAGCAGGTTGGACGCGTTGCTGGCCAGTGCGCTGTTGGAGGACAGCGACGTGCGCAGGACCCAGTAGAAGGGCAGTACCGAGACGGCGACGGCAAGGACCACAAGGGCCCAGGCTCCGGCGCGGCGCCAGTTGAAGCGGCGGGGACGCCGGGCGGGGATGGCTGAAGTGGCTGTGGTCATGCTGGGATTCCTTAGTCCAGGTCCGACTCGTTGCCCTTGAGGAACTTCATCTGGATGAAGGCGACCAGGGCGAGGATGACGAAGAGGATGACAGCGAGGGCCGAGCCATAACCGAAGTCAGACTCCGTGAACGCCCGCTGGTAGATGTAGTACTGCAGGACGCGGCTGGCGTTGATCGGGCCGCCCTGCGTGGTGACGGCCACGGTGTCGAAGACCTGGAACGAGCCGATAACGGTGACGACCAGGACCAGCACGACGACGGGCCGGAGCAGCGGCATGGTGATCTTCCGGAAGGTCTGGAAGGGTGAGGCGCCGTCCAGGTTGGCGACCTCATACAGGTGCTGGGGGATGGCTTGGAGGCCGGCAAAGATCAGCAGGGCCGTGTAGCCCATGTGCCGCCAGGTGTTGATCAGGGCCTGGGTGGGGATGGCCCATTCCTCGCTGCCGAAGAAGGCGATTCGGGGCAGTCCGATGGCGTCGATGAGGTTGTTCACGATGCCGATCTGGTAGTCCAGCAGCCAGAACCACAGGAGCGCGGCGATCACGTTCGCCATCAGGTAGGGCAGCAGCAGGCTGCCGCGGATGAAGGTCGACTTGGCGACCCGGTGCATCAAAAGGGCCAGGCCCAGGGCCAGGGCGGTCTGCAGGACGATGTTGATCAGGACGTACTGGRTGGTGACGCCCAGCGCGTTCCAGAACAGCGGGTCTTTGGCGATTGCCGCGTAGTTGGCGCCGCCGATCCACTTCGGCGTTCCGAGGATGTTGTATTCGGTGAAGCTCAGGTAGAGGCCCCGGATGCTCGGCACAAGGTAGAACACCACGAAGCCGAGCATGGCCGGGGCGATGAAGAGAAGGGCGACCCTCAGGTCGCTCCGGGTTCGACGCCGGCGGCGGGGGGCGGCGTCGCCTGTTCCCGTGCCGGGCGCCTTGCGGGCCGGGGCGGCTCCGCGGGCAGTTGTGGTGGTCATTTGTGGTTCCTCCGCTGTGAGGTGGATTACAACTGAGGCTTGAATCTACACGAGTAACTTTCGAATGCGCAACAGTTTCTTTCATGTTTCCGGGGTGAAACTTTCCGCTCATCATCAGGTATTGACTCGAGTAGAAACTGATGTGAAACTTKCCTGCATGACATTCTCACTAGGCATCGTTGGCGCCGGACAGTTCGCGGGCGCCTTCGCCAAACTCTTTGACGCCCACCCCGCGATTTCAGAAGTCCAGGTCACCGACGTCCTGCCGGAACGGGCCGAGGCCCTCCGGGAGCGGCTTGGCCTGGCGGGGACGTATCCCAGCTTCGAGGCCATGCTCGACAGCAACCTCGACGCCGTCGCGATCTTCACCCAGCGCTGGACCCACGGGCCGCTGGTCCTGCAGGCGCTCCGCGCCGGCAAGCACGTCTACTCGGCCGTGCCGATGGCCATCAGCGAGGACGAGATCGCGCGGATCATCGAGGCCGTCCGCGAGACGGGCCTGACCTACATGATGGGCGAGACCAGCTACTACAACCCCGCCACGGTGTACGCCCGCAAGCGCCGGGCCGAGGGCGCGTTCGGCCGCATCTTCTATGCCGAGGGCGACTACGTGCACGACATGGACCTGGGCTTCTACGAGGCCTACCAGTACAGCGGCGGGGAGGACTGGAAACGCACCGCCAGCTACCCGCCCATGCTGTACCCCACCCACTCCACCGGCGGGGTGCTGGGCGCGATCGGCGGCCATACCGTCAGCGTCAGCTGTATCGGCGTCCCCGACGAGCGCGGCGACGGCGTCTTCGACAAGGACATCAGCATGTTCGGCAACGACTTCTCCAACGCCACCGCGCTGTTCGAACTCTCCACCGGCGGGTCCATGCGCATCAACGAGATGCGCCGCGTCGGCTACCCCTCCCACCTGCGCGAAAGCCGCTTCCGGTACTTCGGTACCGAAGCCAGCTTCGAGCAACTGGCCCTGGTCAGCGTGTGGCAGGACAAGGAGTCCGTGACCGATGTCAGCGAGGAACTGGCCACCCGGGCCACGCTCGACGCCGACGATCCCGCGCTGGCCGGCGTCGCACCGGCCCTGCGGGACGCCTTCACCTCCGGGATGGCGCCCGTGCACGACGCCGGCCGGCTTCCCGCCGAGTTCCGCGGACTTCACAACGGGCACGAGGGCAGCCACCACTTCCTCGTGGATGACTTCGCCACCGCCGTCGACACCGGAACGCTCCCGCCCGTCAACGCCTGGGAAGCCGCCCGCTACACCCTGCCGGGCATCGTCGCGCACCAGTCCGCCCTCCGCGGCGGGGAACGGCTGCCCGTGCCGGACCACGGCGACGCCCCGGCCAAGCTGGCCGCGCAGGGAAGTGGTGGGGAGGGGTCCGCCGGGGAAACCCGGCGGTAGCATGGTCACTGTGCCACACTCGCCAGCCCCTGCCAGGCCCACGATCACCCGCAAAGACGTGGCCCGGCTGGCCGGTGTCAGCACCGCCGTCGTCAGTTATGTGGTCAACGACGGCCCCAAGCGTGTCTCCCCGGCGACGGCCGCCAAGGTGCGCGAGGCCATCAGCGCCTTGGGATACCGGCCGAACGCCGMGGCCAGGGCCCTGAAGCTGGGCTCCAGCGAGATGCTCGGCATGGTGGTCCCGGACACCACCAACCCCTTCTTCGCCACTCTGGCCCGCGCCGTGGAGGAAGCCGCCGCCGCCCGCGGCTACGCCCTGCTGCTGGCCAACTCGGGCGGATCGGCAGCCAACGAACGCCGCCAGATCAGGAACCTTGCCAGCCGCCGCGTGGACGGCGTCTTCCTCTCCAGCGTGCTGTTCGAACCCGACCTCACCGAACTCGAGCATTCCGAGATCCCCGCCGTGCTGCTCAACCACAGCAGCGAGGTGCCGGGCTTCAACTSGGTGGGCGTGGAGCTGCTGGAAGGCTCCCGGCGTGCCGTCGAGCACCTGGCGGGCCACGGCCACCGCAAGATCGCGCTGGTCATGGGTATGAACTCCGGCAATGATCTGGATGCCCGCGAAGTCGGGTGGCAGCAAGGGCTCGCGGAAGCCGGGCTCCCGGAAGGGCCCATTCTGCGCTGCGACTTCGACCGGCAGGGCGGCTACCGGGCCGGGCAGCGGCTGCTCGCGTCCGCGGACCGGCCCAYCGCCGTTTTTGTCAGCTCCGACCTGCAGGCTGTCGGGCTGCTGCGCGCCGTGTCCGAGGCGGGCCTTCGGGTTCCCGAGGATCTGGCTGTTTTCTCCTTCGACGGCTCGGCCGAGGCGGAGTACAGCTGGCCGCCGCTGAGCACGGTCGTGCAGCCTGTCCAGGCCATGGCCGAGGCCGCCGTCGAAGCGCTCATCGACTTCGACGGCGTGTCTCCCACCCGGAACAGGATCTTCCCCGTGGACCTGGTCCTCCGGGCTTCTTGCGGTTGCGTGCCCGTGCCCCTGCCCGTTCCCGCCGCCGCCGCCGTGCCGGGTCTGCCTGCCGGGCCTGCCAGCTAAGGTTCCCGCCCGCACGTCCCCGTTCTTCGTACCGTTCCCCGTTCCACATACCGGGCGCGTTGATGAGCCGCGCCCTGCCGAACCCCAGAGGTCCCCATGAATCTMCCCGCATMTGCTGTTGTTTCTGCTGTGCCGGAAGCGGCCGCGTCCCTGCMGCTATCCGCCGACCCGTTCCGGCCCGAGTGGCACTACTCGGCCGACATAAACTGGCTCAACGACCCCAACGGGCTGATCCACCTGAACGGCACGTACCACCTCTTCTACCAGCACAACCCCTCCGGAGACGCCTGGGGGAACATGTCCTGGGGTCACGCGACGTCGCCGGATCTCCTGCACTGGGAGGAACAGCCGGTCGCCATTCCCTGCGACGGGAACGAGGCGATATTCTCGGGCTCCGTGGTGTTCGACMCGGAGAACACCAGCGGCTTCGGCACCCCCGGGACGCCGCCGCTGGTGGCCGTCTACACCAGCGCATACACCGACGCCTCGCCGCTGCGCGGGCGGCAGGCCCAGTCCCTGGCCTACAGCCTGGACCGGGGCCAGACCTGGACCAAGTACGCCGGCAACCCCGTCCTGGACCGTGCTTCTGCCAACTTCCGCGACCCCAAGGTGTTCCGCTACGACGGCCCCGCGGGAAGCTACTGGGTGATGGCCGCGGTGGAGGCCACGGACTGTGTGGTGGTCCTCTACCGGTCGGCGAACCTGAAAGACTGGGAATACCTGAGCAGCTTCGGCCCCGCGAACGCCACCGGCGGCGACTGGGAATGCCCTGACCTCTTTCCCCTCGCGGTGGACGGCGACCCGGCCGACACCAAATGGATCCTGGTGGTCAACCTCAATCCGGGCGGCATTGCCGGCGGCTCKGGCGCCCAGTACTTTACGGGCACGTTCGACGGCGTGCACTTCCGTTCGGAGACCACGGTCACCGAGGGCCTCAAGCCGGACGGAAGCCGGATGCCGGACTATGCCTGGCTCGACCGGGGCCGGGACTACTACGCGGCCGTTTCCTTCAATGACGCCCCCGGCGGCCGCCGGATCATGATCGGCTGGATGAACAACTGGGACTACGCGGGCAAGACACCAACCAAAGGCTGGCGCGGCGCCATGTCCCTGGCGCGGGAAGTCACCCTGACACGGCTGCCCTCCGGCGGTGTCGTCCTGCGGCAGGCGGCAGTCGATCCCTTCGACGGCCCGGACGMCMGCCTGATCTCCCTGGATTCCCGGGAACTGCACCCCGGAACCGTGGACCTTGTGGCGCCGGATTCGGACGCCGTCGGGGGTGCCGCTTCAGCCGCTGCGCGCATCGACGTCGAGATCGAGCCGGGAACCGCCGCCAGGGTGGGTTTCCTGCTCCGGACCGGCGGCGCCGAGCGGACCGTACTGGCCTATGACACCGCCACGTCCAGGCTGTCCCTGGACCGTCGGGAGTCCGGCGCCGTGGAATTCCACGAGGGTTTCGCGTCGGTGGAACACGTTCACGTGCCCCTCGATGCCGGGCGGCTGCGGCTACAGGTATACCTGGACGCCTGCTCGGTGGAGGTCTTCGCCCAGGACGGCCTGGCCGTCCTCACGGACCTCGTCTTCCCGGCGGAATCCAGCACCGGAATGGCGTTGTTCGCGGAGGGCCACGGAGCGCGGGTGCGGATGCTGGACATCCGGCGCCGCTAGGCTCGCGTGCCGTTGAATTCTCCGGGTTCCGCCGCGGAGATTCCCCACCTTCAACGGCTCGACGTCGCCAAGTGCCGGCGGTTCGGTGCAACACGCCGGCCGGATCCCGCAAACATGGGGAAACCCCGACGCCGTTTGCCCGACACTCAGGCCGCAGCCGCCACCGGCATTTTTTGGTAGCCGACTTTCGTCCTGTTCCGGGCGTCCGCCGCGGTTGCCGAAAGGTCTACCGGAGGGATTCCCGCGGGCGTAACCTGTGCGAATCTGCAAGACGGTAGTTGATGGAGGTGCGGCACAATGATGGACAAGCAGCCCTTGGAAAATCGGCCCTGGCACAAGGCCCCGGCGGTGGGGGTCGGCGTCGGCGACCTGCAAAGTGCGGTAGCCCGCGAAACTGAACGCATCATGCGGGAGGCCAAAGGTGACCGTCTGGCGGCCACCAAAATAATCCTCGACAAGCTCCTGGAAATGGGCCTGATCACCGAATCCGAACTGCCGGTCCTGGTCGGGATCTGTGAGGAAGGATTCGCTGCCACATCCGGGAAGAAGGACGCGTCTGCCGCGTACCACGAGGTCCGGAAAACCTACGACGAAATGCTCCTKAAGCCCGGCGCCAGCCCCGTAGCGCTGGCGTTCGCGTCGGCGTCGGCCGGCTCCTATGTGGCCACGGATGGCACCGACAGCGGCGGCGGGACGACCGTGGTCTACAAGAAGCCCGGCGGCAACTGGCAGGAGACGCTCGCAGGGGCCGGAGCCGCTATCGGCGGCATCCTCGGCGGGGCGGCGGGCGCCGGACTGGGAACGGTCATTGGCKGTGTTGCCGGCAAGATCGTGGACGAGTGCTTGTCCTGACCGCGGGCGCAAGGCTAACCGGCGCCACCGACTGAATGCCCTGACCGGGTCCATGATGCGGAGAGTTTCCGACGACACCCAAAATTCCCACCGATGCCGGAATCCAGGTGTCGGCAGGAATATTGCGCGTCGCAGGGCTGACTAAGCGTCGCCGGGCTTTCCTGACCGGCCGCTCAGTCCCCGTGGACGGCAGCCTGGCGCTCCTCGGAACGGTCCAGGTAGGCCAGCAGCAGGTCCCCGGCGCGGTCCAGGTCGCCGGCTTCCAGGGCCGCGCAAATTTCCTCGTTGTCCGGCAGCCAGCCCTGGTAGAAGTGCGCATCCAGGGTGGCCTTGTGGAAGAAGAGCCGCATCTCGGCCAGGACCTGGGCCATGATCGTGTCCAGCCGGCGGCTCTCCGCCAGGGCCACGATCGCGCCGTGGAAGTGCTGGTTGGCGTTGCCCAAGGCCTCTTCGTSACCGGCGGCGGCCGCGGCTTTGCCCTCCTCCACAGCGGCGCGGACCGCTGCCACGCGCCCGGGGCTGCCGCCGCCGCGGATGGCGCTCACTTCGATGGCGCGGCGCACCGTGTAGACGTCGTGGATGTCCCCGGCCTCCAGGCTGGCCACGAAGACGCCCCGGTTCGGGTGGCGGACCACCAAGCGCTCGGCCGCCAGTTCAGCGAAGGCCTCGCGGACGGTGTTACGGGAGACGCCCAGATCCTCCGCGATGGTCGACTCCGTAAGCCGGGCTCCCGGCAGGAGCAGCCCCTCCGCCAGTTGCAGGCGCAGTTCAGMCGCCACCCGGTCCGCCACGGACGGCACCGCCACGCGCAGCCGTGCCGCCGCACCCAGGGCGGCCCCTGCCGCGGCCTCGCGCTTCTTATCCGCCGCGGCGCCCGCTCCGCTTCGAGGCGTGGCGGAAAGTACTCGGGATCCTGCTTCGGAGCTGGTCATACTCCAGAATTTACACGATCGTCACATCGTTGGATTGAAGAATCGTTGAACAATCGGAACTTTTGGTGCATCCTAGATAGGGGCCCAATCATGAGATGAGGATCACAATGGGAACGATCGACCTGAACAGCGACGTCGGCGAGTCGTACGGGCGGTGGACGCTGGGAGACGATATGKCGATGTTTCGCTCCGTCTCCAGCGCCAACGTGGCGTGCGGATTCCACGCCGGCGACCCCAGCGTGATCCGCCTGACCTGCCGCGAGGCCGTTGCTGCAGGCGTMATGATCGGAGCGCACGTMGGCTACCGCGACCTCGCAGGTTTCGGCCGCCGATTCCTGGACATCGATCCCGGCGAACTGGCGGACGACGTCGTCTACCAGATCGGCGCGCTGCAGGCCMTGGCTGCGGCAGAAGGCGGCAAGGTGGCCTACGTGAAGCCGCACGGCGGCCTCTACAACGCGATCGTGGCGCACACCGCGCAGGCGCGCGCCGTCGTCGAGGCCGTGAAATCGGTGGACCCGAACCTGCCGATCCTGGGCCTTCCGGGTTCGGAGGTGCTGCGCCTGGCCGAGGCCGCCGGTCTCCGGGCCGTCACCGAAGCCTTCGCCGACCGGGCCTACAACCCGGACGGCACGCTCGTCTCCCGCACGCTCCCCGGTGCGGTTCTGCACGACCACGCGGAGGTCACGGAGCATGTCCTCCGGATGGCCACCGATTCCGCCGTCCGCACGATTGACGGCTCCATCCTGAAGATCCGTGCGGAGAGCATCTGCGTGCACGGAGACTCCCCCGGAGCCGTCACCATGGCCGCGGCCGTCCGCGATGCGCTCAACGCCGCCGGAATCACCACCGCCGCGTTCGTCTAAGTCAGATCGCCGAAGGCAAAGGCCCCCCGCCCGGGCCGACGCTCACAGCATCGCGGCACCGCAGCACCGCAGCACCACAGCATCACACCGGATCCACCCGGTTCCCCCGACCGCACACCACGCAACAGGCAGCACCCCGCACACCTGGAGGAAAAATCATGACCACACCGCAGCAGGCCACCCCGGCCGCCAGCAAGAGGAAGCTGCCGCCCGGCGCCGTCAAGGCCTACATCGCGAGCCTCACCGGCACGTCGCTGGAATACTACGACTTCGCGATCTACTCGGTGGCGTCGGCACTGATCTTCCCCAAGATCTTCTTTCCCGTGGGCGATGAGCTGGTCGGCCTGTTGCTGTCCTTCTCCACGTTCGCGGTCGGCTACCTCGCCCGGCCCATCGGCGGCRTGATCTTCGGCCGGCTTGGCGACAAGATCGGCCGCAAGCATGTSCTGGTGGTCACCCTCATGCTGATCGGCGTCGCCACCGTGCTCATCGGCGTGCTGCCCGGCTACTCGGCTATCGGCGTCGCCGCCCCGGCGATCCTGGTCCTGCTGCGCCTGGCGCAGGGTATCGGCGTCGGCGGMGAATGGGGCGGGGCTGTCCTGCTCTCCAGCGAATTCGGCAATGCCCGGAAGCGCGGCTTCTGGTCCTCGGCCGCCCAGATCGGCCCGCCCGCCGGCAACCTGATGGCCAACGGCGTCCTGGCCCTCCTCGCGGCAACCCTCAGCACCGAGGCCTTCCTCTCCTGGGGCTGGCGCGTGGCCTTCCTCGCCTCCGCCCTCCTGGTGGTCTTCGGCCTCCTGATCCGGCTCAAGCTCGAGGAAACCCCCGTCTTCAAGGCCATCCAGGCMCACGGCGAGGCACCCAAGGCCCCCATAAAGGAGGTCTTCACCAAGGAACCCMGCGCCCTCGTGGCCGCCGCCCTGTCCCGGATCTGCCCCGACGTGCTCTACTCCCTGTTCACGGTGTTCGTGGCCCTCTACGCCACCAAACAGCTGGGCATGACCACGGGCAACGTCCTCGGCGCGATCCTGATCGGCTCCGCCTTCCAGCTGTTCCTGATCCCCGCCGCCGGCGCCCTCACGGACCGCTTCAACCGCCGCCTCGTGTACGGCATCGCGACGGTCGGAACCGCCCTGTACATCCCGCTGTTCTTCGTCATGATCCAGGGCAAGTCCGTGCTCATGCTGACCATCGGCGTCGTGATCGGACTGGCGTTCCACGCCTTCATGTACGGCCCGCAGGCCGCCTTCATCACCGAGCAGTTCCCGGCCCGCCTCCGCTACGCCGGCAGCTCGCTGGCCTACACCCTCGCCGGTGTGATCGGCGGCGCCGTGGCGCCCCTGATCTTCACCGCCCTCTTCGCCGCKACCGGCAACTGGTACCTGATCGCCGGCTACCTGGCCGTTGCCGCCGTCGTGACCGTGATCGGCCTGGCCATCGGCCGGAACCCGCAGACCCAGGAGGAAGAGCGGCTCCTGCAGGAAGCCCACGCCTGAGCGGCGCGGATCCTTTCAGCAAAACGGTGGCGATGATGGAGACAGCAATGGAAACCCTGGCAGTTCAGAACGACGCGGTTCCGCAGGGCACGGTTCACAAGGTCCGCTCCGTGCGGGCGGTCGGAACCCGTGCCGTCCTCGCCGAACTCTCCGGCACCCAGGACGTCCTTGCCCTGCAGGCACTGCTCCTCGAGACGCCGCTGCCGGGTCAGCAGGACATCCTGGCCGCCGCCGAGACCGTCCTGGTCAAGGCCGATTCCCCGGCCTCGGCCCGGCGCATCGCCRCCCGGCTGCTGCAGCTCGACCTCACCGCCCCCGCGCAGCGCGGCGGCGAGCTGGTGGTCATTGACACCGTGTACGACGGCGAGGACCTMACCGAAGTCGGCCGGCTCACCGGTCTGGGAGCCGAGGGCGTGATCGCCGCCCATTCCGGCCAGGTCTGGACCGTGGCCTTCGCCGGCTTCGCACCCGGCTTCGGCTACATGGTGGGGGAGAATGAGCAGCTGGAAGTGCCCCGCCGCAGCTCGCCCCGCACCGMTGTCCCCGCGGGCTCCGTGGCGCTGGCTGGCAACTATTCGGCCGTGTACCCGCGCCGCTCCCCGG
Organism: Arthrobacter sp. 10T413_2; assembly: GCF_056394205.1. Taxonomy (NCBI): domain Bacteria; kingdom Bacillati; phylum Actinomycetota; class Actinomycetes; order Micrococcales; family Micrococcaceae; genus Arthrobacter; species Arthrobacter sp. 10T413_2. The sequence goes on from NZ_JBFTHK010000014.1 coordinate 45,060, forward strand.
GCGGCTGGCAGCTGATCGGCCGCACCAACGCCCGGATGTGGGACCTGGACCGGGAGCAGCCCGCCCTGGCCGCCCCCGGCCACCGGGTGCAGTTCCGCCCCGTCCGGGATGCAGTCGCGCTTGCAGCAGAGCCGGACGCTGAGCCAGTCGCGGAGCCAGCCGCCGAGTCCGCCGCCGGGCCGGCCCCGGAGCCCGCCATGGAAATTTCCGGATCCGTGCCGGAACCCGCCGTTATACAGGGCATCACCGCCGGACTCCGGATCGTGTCGCCGGGCCTGCAGAGCCTCGTCCAGGATCTCGGCCGGCACGGTCACTCCGGCCTCGGCGTCTCCGCCGCCGGAGCGCTGGACCGGGCCTCGCTGCGCCGGGCCAACCGCCTCGTCGGGAACGCGCCGTCGGCCGCCGCGATCGAGAGCGTCGCCGGCGGCCTCAAAGTCCAGGCCGCCGGGGACCAGGTCCTCGCGGTTGCCGGGGCGCCGTCGGAACTGAGCATCGAGTCGGCGCCGGACGGCGCCGGGGAGACCTGGCACCGCACCGCGCCGATGGCCACCCCCTTCGCGCTGCTCGACGGCGAAACGCTCAGCCTCGGTGCCCCGCAGAGCGGATTCCGCAGCTACCTCGCTGTCCGCGGCGGAGTGGGCGTCTCCCCGGTGCTGGGCAGCCGCTCCACGGACACCATGTCCGGAATCGGCCCCGCACCCCTGACCGCGGGGCAGCTCCTTGCCGCCGGCGGCGAGGCCGAGTCCGGCGTCGTCGGGCACCCCGAGCTGCAGCCGGACTACCCGGGCACCGGGGTGACCGTCCTCGACGTCGTCCCCGGCCCGCGCGCCGACTGGTTCGGCCAGGCCGCTCTGGACTCTTTCACCGGCCAGGAGTGGGAGGTGAAGCCGCAGTCCAACCGCGTCGGCATGCGGCTGGACGGGTCGCCGCTGCAGCGCACCCGTCAAGGCGAGCTGCCCAGCGAAGGAACCGTGGCGGGCGCCCTCCAGATCCCGCCGGAGGGGCTGCCCGTGCTCTTCCTCGCCGACCACCCGATCACCGGCGGCTACCCGGTGATCGCCGTGGTGGTCGACTCCCAGCTGGACCTCGCCGCGCAGGTCCCCATCGGCGGGAAGATCCGCTTCCGCTGGGTCGAATCCAGCACCCTCGAACACAACACCACCGAAAAAGAAGTGAGTAACTGATGCGCAAGGTCCTGATCGCCAACCGTGGAGAAATCGCGGTCCGCATAGCCCGGGCCTGCGATGACGCGCAGCTGGCGTCCGTCGCCGTGTACGCCGACATCGACGCCGATGCCCTGCACGTCTCCGCCGCGGATGAGGCCTTCAGCCTGAACGGCAACTCGCCCGCGGACACCTACCTGAACATCCCCAAGCTCCTCGGCGTGGCCGCCGAGTCCGGAGCGGACGCCGTCCACCCCGGCTACGGCTTCCTCTCCGAGAACGCCGACTTCGCCCAGGCCGTCCTGGATGCCGGGCTGACGTGGATCGGCCCCAGCCCGGACGCGATCCGGCTGCTCGGCAACAAGATCACGGCCCGCGACGCGGCGGTCCGGGCTGGCGCGCCGCTGGTCGCCGGCAGMGACGGTCCCGTGGACACGGCCGCCGAGGCCCGCGCCTTCGCCGAACAGCACGGCCTGCCGATCGCCATCAAGGCCGCCTTTGGCGGCGGCGGACGCGGCATGAAGGTGGTCCGGGTTCTCGATGAGGTCGAGGAAGCCTTCGACTCCGCCGTCCGTGAGGCGATCGCCGCGTTCGGCCGCGGCGAGTGCTTCGTCGAGCGCTACTTGGACCGCCCCCGCCACGTCGAGGCGCAGGTCCTGGCGGACGCGCACGGCAACGTGGTCGTCGTCGGAACGCGCGACTGCTCCCTTCAGCGCCGGCACCAGAAGCTCCTCGAGGAGGCTCCCGCGCCGTTCCTCAGCGCGGAGCAGACCACGCTGATCTACGACGCAGCCAAGGCCGTCTGCCGGGAGGCCGGCTACTCCGGCGCCGGCACGGTGGAATTCCTGGTCGCGGCCGACGGAACAGTGGCCTTCCTCGAGGTCAACACGCGCCTTCAGGTGGAGCACCCCATCACTGAGGAAACCACCGGAATCGACCTCGTCCAGGAACAGTTCCGGATAGCAGCGGGGGAGCCGCTGCGCCTGACCGAGGACCCGGCACCGCGCGGCCACGCCTTCGAATTCCGGCTMAACGCCGAGGACGTGGGCCGCGGMTTCCTGCCCTCGCCCGGCACCATCGGCGAGTTCGCCGGCCCCACCGGCCCGGGCATCCGTMTCGACACCGGCGTCCGCTCCGGCTCCTTCGTCGCGCCGCAGTTCGACTCCCTGCTCGCAAAGCTGATCGTCACAGGCGCGGACCGCCAGCAGGCGCTGCGCCGCGCCCGCCGCGCCCTCGCCGAGATGCGCATCACCGGCGTCGCCACGGTGCTGCCCTTCCACCGGGCCGTCCTCGAGTCCCCGGACTTCACCTCCGAGGATGCGCTGGGCATCCACACCCGCTGGATTGAGACCGACTTCGCGGACAGTGTCTCCATCTCGGCCGATCCCGATTACAGCACCACCGCGCCCGACGGCGAACGCCGCACCATCACCGTCGAGGTGGACGGCCGCCGTCTGGCCGTCGGGCTTCCGGCCGACCTGTTGGACGGCTGGGCACGCTCCGGCGGGGCGCTGCCCGGCAGCCTGTCGTTGCCGTCCGACGGCGGTACCGCCGCCGCTGCCCACCCCGGGGAACTGCGCGCCGACATGGCCGGCACCGTGGTGAAGTGGCTGGTCGAACCGGGCGCCGAGGTTTCGACCGGGGACCCGGTGGTCGTTCTTGAAGCCATGAAGATGGAAACCCAGGTCTCCGCGCACCGGGACGGGACCGTCACCGACGTCCGCACCGAAGCCGGCGGAGTGGTCACGGCCGGAGCGGTCCTGGCCCTGATCGGCTGACTACTTTTGGAGGTCGGTCCAGGCCGTCCAGGGTCTTTGCGCTTGCAGGTTCCGGGCGAGAATCGTCGGCCGGCAGAAACGATATGTTGCATGGCCTGGGCGGAGGTGCGTTCCGTCGGACCGCACCTCCGCCCTCGGGCGGCGCGTGTTTCAGTGTTTTTTGAAGGCGTCTTTGACTTTTTCGCCGGCCTGCTTCAGGTCGGCTTTGATCTGGTGGCGTTTGCCCTCGGCCTTCAGCCGGTCGTTGCCTGTGGCTTTGCCGGCGGCTTCCTGGCCCTTGCCGTGGAGTTTCGCGGCGGCGTTGTGGATCTTGTCACCCAGGCCCATGATGATCCTCCTTATTGGTCGCCCCCGCGACGTGAATGCCATGGAGGCCAACAATTAATTGTAGGAACAGAACTGTCGAAAGTGGGGGCGAAGCTCCATCACCATATGCGGCGCCCCGGACTAACGTGCGGTGCTGGGGCAACAACCCAAATCGGCAACACACCGGGCGGCTACTGCGATGAAATGCGGGCTCAAAATTCTAGGMGATCAAGGTATGCAGATCGACTCCGAAGAGGGCTCTTCACGGTTCATGGGGAAGCGAATCCCGGATGAGTGTCATGCCGCCGTCCGGACGGCACTTCTCATGAGAATAATCGATTTGTAATTGGCCGGGTTCCGGTATCCGCGGGCAGTGCGTTTGATGTGCTTGATGCCGGTGTTGTT
>NZ_JBFTHK010000015.1:0-47231 GCF_056394205.1 Arthrobacter sp. 10T413_2
GTCCGATGGCTCGCCGCAGGCCGAGCCCGGCGGACTTGTCCGACATCAGCGGCAGCACCACCAGGCACACAGCAAACGGCAGGCTGAACAGATACAGGCGCAGGAGCAATTCGCCGCCATACGGCTGKAGTGGAATCAACACCAGCGGCGCAAGGGCCCCGGCCGCTGCCGTCAGCCACGGCGCCTTCCGCCGGTAGCCCACAAAGGCGCCGACAGCGGCGAGAATCCAGACCAGAGCAACCTCGGCCATGCGCGTGTACACGACGAACACGTGGGCATCACTGCCTGAGACTCTGGTACTCAGCGCACCGAAGCTGTTCGCGCCGATGTCACCGAGCGAGCCGAACAGTTGGCCGAAGTGCCCCTGCAGGAAGGCTGACGCCGCAAAGAGCAGCCAGCCGACCGGCAGTACCACGGCAAGAACCGGCAGGAAGCGCAACCGGAGACGGCCGGTCAGGAGCATTGCGGCCAGAATGGGGATCACGGCAAAGGGGGTGAGCTGATGTGAAGCCGTCATGGCGAGCAGGATCAGCCCGCAGACCACAACGAGCACTGCCGCGTCCGTCCGGGGCGGTTCAATGACGCCCTGCCGGGGGACCGCGCCGTCCAGCTTGCTGACATTCCGGGAAAGCCATCGCGAGAACCGGGTGCGTTCCGTGGGCCACGCCCACCCGCCAAAGACGCTCAGCAGGCAGGCAATCAGGGTGAGCAGGAGGAAGAACGAATAGGCCTGCGGCGACAGATAGTCTTGTCCAATCCAGCTGGCCAGGTAGAAGATCCAGACGGCCGCCCAGGCCTGGCGCGGATTTGCCGTCAACCGCCGGGCCAGGGCCAGCAACGGTGCCAGCATGAGGATGTTGATCCCCACCGGCGCCCACGTTGCGATACCCATGAGATCCTTCGCTCCCGACGCTCCGGAGAGCATTCCCAGAAGGTTGAAGAATCCGGGCCAGTTGAAGTACGCGTCCAGGCTGGGATCCAGCTGACCCGTTTGGGCGATGTTGTCGGCAATGCCCAAATGGCGGAAGCTCGCCTCAAGCCGGGGCAAGCCGTGGATGACGGGATCGGCGCCATTCAGGACAACCGCCGTGACCAGAAGTTGCCAGGTCAAGAGCGCCGGAACGAGCCGGCGGAGGCTCAGCGAGGCGACGAATCCGACCAGGCTGAGTGCGAGTGCGACAAAATAGGCTGGGGGGAGGACGTCGATGAGTCCGGCCCCGCCGATCCTCAGAGGGTCGACCTGCGTCATGCTCCAGACACCGAGGACGAGGGCGGMCGCGGCCACTGCAGCCAGGGCGCCGACATGCCACGTAGGAGTCAGGCCGAGGTTGCGGTGGGTGGGCGGTTTGGCACCGCCGTCCCGAAGCCGCGCATCATGCCGGTGGGGGGTGCGCACAGGGGGGCTTGCTGCCATTTCGTGTGTCATGATTTCTCGATTCAGGTCGGCTGGTGGCGCGCCGCTGAAGGAATCTCGCCTGCGGTGGCGGCGGGCTTCACTCGGGTCAGGGTGACCAGACGCCGAGCAGCGATCACTGACGCTGTCGCCTGGGCGACGGCCCAGAGCACGGAGACGCCGGTGAGGCCGTAGTTGACGGCCACGGCCGCGGCGGGAGCCACGACCAGGACGGCGGCCAGAGTGGCGACCACTGTGGCTTCGAAGAGTCGCCCTTGGGCCCGGCACAGCCCGTAGTAGACCTGCGTAACGCAGCTCAGGAGAAGTGCCGGAACGAGTACGGGAAGAAGGACCCACGCGGACGCATACTGCGGCCCGAGGAAGCTCAGGAGCAGGGGCCCGGCAATCACCAGGATCAGGCCGGCCACGAGAGTCAGGACCAGGCTGGCCCGGAGCGCTGAGGCGACGAGGCCTGGCCGCGCCCGCGTTCCCGCGAGGGCCGTCTGCAGGGTGAAGCCGGCTGACTGCGGGACGAAGAACACCGCGGAGGCCATCATCCACACTATGTACCAGGCGGCAGTGGAGGAGGGGCCCAGGGTGGATGCAACGATGAGCGGAAGCACGTAGCCGGGCGCCCGGTCGGCGAGCATGAGGGCGTGGTTGGGAAGCCCCGGTTTCAGGAGTTTCAGGGCCGGGCCGGGCCGGAGACCATGCCTCCAGTCCGGGGATACCTTGGCCCGGGCAAGCTGGCGAAACCCCACGAGGACGCTGGCCAGCGCACCGGCCGCAACGGCGCCGACAACGACGGACAGGTCCCGGATCCCGACGGCGAACCCGGCGGCCAGGAAGGCAAGCTGCACGAGGCTCTGCACAAGGCTTCGGACCAGGGTGCGGTCGGCGCGTTGCTGGGCCACGCCCACATGATCCAGCTGATACGCGCTGGCGGCCAGAAGCGCCGTGGCCAGGAACAGGACCGTGACCACGGGATCGTTCCAGGCCTCGCCCACGCCCGTGCCGAGCCACCGCGTGATCACGACCAGCAGGCCCGCGCCAAACAGGGAAGACGTAGCAACGGTGAGCAGGCTTGTGGCGACGAGGCGCCGCCCGCCGTCAGTTTCCGTCGGAAGCAGTGTCAGCGTGGCGGGGCCGACGCCCAGCATCCCCAGCTGCACGGTCAGGAGGGCGGCAGACACCACCGCGGATCCGAGGCCTATTTGCTCCGGGGKCAGGACGAGGGCCGCCAGCGCCCAAAACAAAAAACCCGTGACCATCGGCGCGATCCGCGCGGCGGCAAGCCAGGCCGCGTTCCCTCCAACCGAGATGGGCTTATGCGCCGGGCGCAGGATCTCACCGAACATGGCGCGGTAGTTGTAGAGGAAAAACCCCATCCAGTACGGCAGGAAGCGGGGAGCCTTGAAGAGGGACAGGCCCACGCCCCGCACTGTGGCCAGCAGGGGCAGCATCGCCATCCAGCCGGCGCGGCCCGGATGCTTTCGGACGGTTCGGGCCATCCCGGCCCCGTCCTGGAGCCACTGGTCGCGGGCGTAGTCAAACGTGTCGTCGAACCGGTGCCTGACCACGACGGATTCGGAAACGCCAAGCCGGTACCCTGCCTGCTCCAGGCGGATCCTGAGCTCCACATCCTCCCCGGAGCGGAATTCGTCGTCGAACCMGACCGAAAGMAGCACGTCGCGGCGCATCAGTGTGGCGCTCACGCCGAACCAGCTGCGCACCCGGCTGTGGTTGTGGTGCCAGGCCAGCGCCGCCCCCCAATACCCAGGGCCGTCGGCTTCGCTGGCCAGACCGAACTGCAGGCCGTCGTAGCCGCCGGACTCGAATTCGTCCAGCAGTCGGCGCAGGCTGTCCGGCGGAAGGACGACGTCGGCGTCGATCAGGGCGACGACCTCACCAGTGGAGGTTCGGGCTCCGAGCATGCGGGCGGCCGGCAGGCCGTGGCCTTCGTCGGAGATGACGGTTGCCCCGCACTCGCGGGCGATTGTAGCGGTGTCATCCGTCGAACAGCCGTCGACGACGATCATCTCGTGCGGATGTTGGCTGCGGATTGACTCGAGGCATTCGCGCAGCCAGGCTGCTGCATTGCGCGCCGGAACCACGACCGACACCTTCAGATCGCTCACGTGGGCTCGCCTCACTCATCCAGTTTTGAGCGGACCAGGTTCGCGATGTAGTCAGAGGCCTGGTCCGCGGACCAGGCGGCGGGCAGCCGGAGCAGCCAGCAGGGAACGTCCTCCAGGGCCCGTCGCACCACGGCCGCTTTTTGGCCGAAATGATCCTCCAGCGGGACGAGGCTGGTGGCACCGAGGGCCTCGACGAGCCGCCGCGACACCATGGGCAGTTCCGAATGGAAGTTGCCGACGATCCGGGACGTCATCCACTCGGCGCTTCGTGCTTCCAGCCGTGCGTCCGCGCCGTCAAAGCGTTCAAGGAAGATGGCCAGCTGGGTCGGCGCCGCGGAGGAGATCCGCTGCGCCCCGAAGACGTGCTCCGGCTGCACCATGCGGTGTTCGGGGGACCACCGCCGCGTGAAGGCGGCCGTTTTTGGATAGCGGACAATGACCGGGTGGACTGCCGTGGCCAGGTGGGCCACGGGTTTTGTCATCCATCCGGGGGCCAGGGGCTTGCGGGTCCCCCGGAACATGTCCGGGTAGATCGCACGGTGGTGGGGTTTGATGAACATMGGTTTGGCGTAGCCCATGAGCATTCCGCCGGCGCCCATGAAGGCCCAGTCGTCAGCCATGAACCGCACATCGGGCATGGCGACCAGCTTCGCCACCGTGCTGGTCTTTCCGACCCCGCCCCAGGCCGGCAGGAGAACCCCGGAACCGCGGAAGTCCACCACCGCGGCATGGATCATCGCCGTCTCCTCCTGAACGCACAGACGGTCCAGCAGCGGGATAACAGAGGTCAGGAGTTCACCGGCGCCTTCGACCCGGTAACCGTCTTTCGTCTCGATGATCTGGACGTGGTCTGCCGGGATGTAGAGGGAGTCTCCGGTGAAACGGTAGGCATCCTCCGCGTGCGACTGGCTGGAAATCGGCGATATCTGTCCGCCGACGGTTATCCGCCGTGGCGCACTGGAGTCCCCCAGGAACGGGGCGAACATATCCCGCAGTTGCGGTTCACCCGGCGTCCCGGCCTCCACATCTATGCCTACGATCCCGTGGACGTCGAAGGAGGCTCCTGCAGACGCACTAATCGGCTGTTTCACGTCGCGTTCAGACTGGCTCATGATCCAAGCTTTCTGGGGTCGGGGTCCTGCGGTCAGGTGGTTCAGGGTGCAGATGATGCACCGGGCGGTGTACGGGGACGGATGCGTCATCTGCTCGTGTCACTGGACTTCCCTCCAGGCATCTTCCGCCGACACCGGGGCCGGTTTCAGCGGGACGGGCGCGGCAGGCAAGCGGCGGCCGCGTACATAGCCGGTAGCGGTGGCCGCGAGGACGGCGATGATGACGGCCGCCCTGCCCAGTCCCGCGGGGTCTTCGCCGCGCAGCCAGCCGCGGATTCCGGCAAACACCGCCCGGGGCAGGACCTGCCGCACGTAGCGCCGTTCGGGGCCTAGTGCCCGCTTGTGGCCGACCACCCTGCTGACCTGCGCTTTGGAGATCCCTTCGGACCAGGAGCGTGCCAGCATGTAGCGCAGGGTGCMGCGCGTGGCAGGGACATGGTGGTGCACCAGGGCCGCGGGTTCATAGACCACCCGGGAGCCGGGGGCGCCGATTACGGCGCGGATGCATAGCTCGGTCTCTTCGCAGCCCAGCGGGGTGGCGTCCTGGCGTCCCAAGGCTGTGTTGAATCCTCCGACGCGGCCCAGGACATCGGCCCGGAAGGACATGTTCGCGCCAATGACGTTGCGGACCTCGGCGGCGACTTTAGGCATTCCCCGGTACGTGCACCCGACAATCCAGTCGAGCTCGTTGGCGAAGTGGCCCGGCCGCCCTGCTTCCCAGAGCGGTTCCACCCGGCCGCCCACGGCCAGGACGTCGGGGTCGTCGTAGAGGGCGACGAGCCGCTCGATCCAATCCGGCGCTGCCTCGGCGTCGTCGTCGAGGAAAGCCACGATCTCTGCCTTGGCAACGGAGGTTCCGGTGTTTCGGGCGCCGGAGAGGCCCTTGGGGCCGCTATTTTCGACAATTACCGCGTCCGGGACGGTGAAGATCAGTCGCTTGTACAGGTCCACGTTGTAATCGACGACGACGATCGTCTGCTTGGGCGGTACGGTCTGGGTGCGCACCGAGTCCAGGGCGCCCATCAGCATGTCCCACCGGTCCTCCGAATAGGAGCAAATCACCACAGATACTGCCGGCAAGGCTGAATGCTCGGACATCTTATTMACCTGTCCTTATGCCCAGAACGCTGCTGGGATCGGTGGGGACGTGTGGGAACACCACGCTGGGGTACTTGTACTTGACTCTTCGCAGGGCCTCGGGGCGGGCTCCGGCGGTTGGAGCCTCCCAGCTCACGCGCTCGCGGGCAAGGGTGCGCAGAACCCGCCAGCCGTCCCGGAAGGTGTGCAGGTTCGACTGTCCCGAGATGCGCGACAACTCGTGGCTGGGGACCTCGGCAATGCGCAGACCGGCCCGTGACGCCCGCACAATCAGTTCCGTCTCGATCTCGAAGCCGTCCGACTCCAGCTCCAGAATGTCAACGCATTCGCGGYGGAGGGCGATGTAACCGTAGCAAAGGTCCGAGTAGTCGCTGTGGAGAACKGCATTGGCGAGCCCGGTGAGCATCTTGTTTCCCCCGCTGCGCAGCCACGTGAGATCGTCCGAGCCGCCGCCCGTCACATAGCGTGAGCCTTTCACGAAGTCGTATTCGTGCTGGAGCGGAGTCACCAGCCAGCCGATCTCCTGGGGGTCCATGCTGCCGTCGCCGTCAAGCATGACGATAATGTCGCCGGAAGCCGCGGCAAAGCCGGCCCGCACCGCGTTGCCTTTGCCCGGGCGGGGTTCGGCCACCACCACGACGTCCAGGCGCAAGGCCCGCGCGACGTCGACTGTGGCGTCCAGGGAACGGCCGTCAACGATTACCACCTCATCCACGTAGGAGGGCATTCGCCGGAGCACCCACGGCAGGTTCATTGCCTCATTCAGAGTGGGAATGACCACACTGACGGAGGGATTTGCCGGAGGGGGCGTCGTTTGGGGGCGCGCGTTCGGCTTGAGATTCGGAATGGACACTGGCCTCACCACTCAATGACGTGTTTCTGCTCGCCTCAACTGCAGCGCTTCCCGGCTGCTCTCACCGAAAATTAGACCCAACGCTTACGCTTTACAGTTGCCGACAACTTAGTGAATTACCCCAGGGTTAAAGTCTGGTCACGGCACCTTGCATTAACCTTGGATTAACTTGATGATTCAACTAAAATGGTCGGGAAACGGTTGATGGACCGATGCCTCCATGCGACACTGGCCGGATGCGGACATACGTGCGTAGGGGGCGCGTGCCGATGAATCGCCGTCACCCCCTCACTTCCCGGGTCGTGCTGTTTCCTGCCATGGTTCTTGTCTCCGCCCTGGCGCTGGCCGGGTGCGGCTCCGATGCCGCTMCCCGCGGTGAGCGGCCGCTGTTCACGTCTGTTTCGCCGTCGCCCGCTCCGTCAGCCGCCCAACCCACCGGGTCACCGTCCACCGGCTCCCCGCCAGGGGTCCCGACCGGGTCTGCCGAAGGCGGCGCCGCGACTGAGCCGGCTCCGGCGGCGGCCAGCCAGCCCGCTCCCCGGTCGGGAGCCAGCCAGGCACCGCTCCCGGCCCGGACCACGGATGTGTCCATGACGGCCAACCTGCCAGGCTGGAAGCAAGTGTTTGTCGAGGACTTCTCCGCTGGCGACGTCCCGCTGGGCGGCTTCCCCGGCCCCCTCTACAGCGCACGATGGAGCGCCGGCTACAAAGACGGGACCCCGGACACTGCCGGGCAGAAGAATCCTGGAAAAACCGGCTACTACCCGTCGAAAGTCCTCAGCGTCCGCAACGGCTCGCTGGACTGGTACCTGCACACAGAAAACGGGATCACGATGGGGKCGGCGCCGATGCCCAAGATCCCAAACGCCAGCTCCAATCCGCCGCGCGCCAACAGCCTCCTCTACGRCCGGTATTCGGTCCGCTACCGGGCTGACGCGCTGCCGGGCTTCAAGACCGCCTGGCTTCTGTGGCCGGACAGTGGCGTCTGGCCTCGGGACGGCGAGGTCGACTTCCCGGAAGGGGACCTCGCCAAAATCATTTACKGCGCTGTACATTACGACCGCAACGGCGCGGACGCCTTCGAGAAGCTGGACTCGGACCAATCCGTCACATCCTGGCATGTGGCGACCATGGAGTGGAGCCCCGGGCGGGTCGAGTTCTTCCTGGACGGACGGTCCCTGGGCGTCAGCACCAAAGCGCCGACGACACCCATGCACCTGATCCTGCAGACCGAGTCCTGTCTGACCGGCTGCCCTGCCCCGGAGGCCCAGGGCCACGTGTCCCTCGACTGGATCAGCGTCTGGGTGCCGGCCTGATTCTCACGGCTCTACCGGATCGTGCAGGGGACGTGCAGCGTCCGTAACCCGAAGCGCGCCCGGCGCCGGGCCTTCACCTGCGGCGGAGCGTGAAGGAATCAGTGAAGGTGTATCCCTCTGCCGGAACGAACCGGGCCGCCAGTTGGTCCGCCGTCGCCGTGACATCGAGCGTCCCGAAGGCCGGCTCMCGGTTCTTTCCGGACGTGCTGGCGAAATAGCCCATTTCCGGGTCATCCGATTTCACGTTGTAAAGTCCGACACCGCMGACTCCGATCGTAGCGAACACGGTCCCAGAGCCCTGGTTCATGGAGTTGCCGGTATCGGCCAGGCAACCGGAGGTGAAGGTGGCGGGAACGAGTTCCGCGCAGTCCCCGCCGCTGGCCAGCTGATGGGTCCGCTGATAGATGTGGTCGTGACCGGACAGGACGAGGTCCACCTTCTTATCGATCAGCATGTTCGTGAAGTCCTTCCCTGCCTGGCAGTCATAGTTGCCGACGCTCAGGCAGGGGGTGTGYATTCCCACCACCGTCCACGGGATGTTATGCGATTTGGCCCCGTCGATCGCGTCGGCGGTCCAGCGCCAGCGTTCGCTGTCCCTCGAATAGTCCAGCGGCTCCCCGCCCCGGAAATCGATGCCGGGGGAGACCATAATGAAGCGGACCACGGGATTCTGCTCGGGAACATCGACGCGCCATTGCGTGCCGTATTCGCCCTGGAGACCGGGCAGCCTGTTGGGCAGGCACTGGACAAATTTCTCGATGTCGCCCTCGTGGCCGTCGCTCTCGTGGTTCCCGGTCACCAGTTGATAGGGAAAATCCCCGCCGAGACGTGCGGTGACCATGTCGCAGAACTGCTGTTCGATCCCGGCTTTGTACGTGAAGTCGCCGAGGGCGAGATTCAACTGGGGGCGGAGKCCGGCAACGACGTCGAGCACTTTCTTGGCGCCTGAACTGACGCCGATATCGCCTTGGGCGGTGAAGTGCACGGCTTCGCCGGACGACGGCGCGGGACCCGACGTCGGCGTGCCCGGCGCCGGTGCCGAACCCGACGACGGCGTGCCGGTGCTTGGGCGCGGTGCGGGTTCMGGCGGCCCGGGCTGGCAGGCGGAAAGCAGCAGGCTCAGGATCAGCAGGCAAGCGCCCAGACCGGCCTTGCCACGTTTCCCCAGGGACCTGGCCACGATTCCTCACATCACTCGGTTAATCAGGACTGTGTTGGTMAGCGCTGTGCGAATAGTTCTGCGACATAGGGTGATTGCCCGGCGTTTATAGGCCAGAGTAACCCGGCCGTGGAGTGAAGGCCAGAGAACGCGTCGGCCCCAGGCCGGGGAATCAGGTGCCGGCCCGGTCGTCCGATCAGGCGCCGTCACAGGCGCCGGGAGTCCGGAATCCGCACGCCCGGCGTCAAGTGCCTGCGGGACCCTAGCCCGGGATGGGGTTCCTCGTTAGCATGCAGGGTGGGGGAATACCCCGATCGCTCTGGCGGGACAGCCCGCCCCCGCTCGAAGGAGACCATTGTGACGCTGCCCGAAGGTTTGACCCCCGGAGTGTGGACACTGGACATGTCCCACAGCGAAGTCGGTTTCAGTGTCCGCCACGCGGGCATCAGCAAGGTCCGCGGCCGCTTCAATGAGGCCTCCGCGGAGGCCCGGGTGCGCGATTCCCTGGCCGACGCGAGCCTGCACGCCACGGTCAAGACGGCGAGCTTCGATTCGGGGGACGCCAACCGCGACAACCACGTCCGCGGCGCCGACTTCTTCGACGTGGAGAAGTACCCCGAAATGACCTTCCGGGCCACCGGGATCCGGGGTGACGGGGAGGACTATGTGCTGACCGGAGACCTCACGATCCGCGATGTCACCAAGCCCGTCGAGCTCGAAGTTGAATTCACCGGGGTCGCCGTGGACCCGTTCGGCGCCACCCGGGCCGGCTTCAGCGCAGAGGCGGATATCAGCCGCAAGGAATTTGGCCTGACCTGGAACRCCGCCCTGGAGGCCGGTGGACTGCTGGTCAGCGACAAGGTCAAGATCAGTGTTGAAGCCGCCATGGTCAAGCAGGCCGACGCCTCATAACCGGTCGGCCGGAAGCGGTACCCGGGGTCGGCTCCGAAAGCCAGGGATTATTCCGGGCCACCCCTCAGGCCGAATGTCACTCCCACGGGCGAGAATGGATCCATGAAGACACTTCTGAACATCATCTGGCTGCTCTTTGGCGGCCTGTGGCTGGCCCTCGGATACTTCTTTGCCGGAATCGTTTGCTGTCTGCTGGTCGTCACCATTCCGTGGGGCATCGCCTCGTTCCGCATCGCGTCCTATGCGTTGTGGCCGTTCGGCCGAATGGTGGTGGACAAGCCCGGCGGACACGGCGCGTTTGCCCTGCTGGGCAATGTCATCTGGCTGCTGGTGGCGGGCATCTGGATCGCGATCGGGCACGTTGTCACGGCCTTCGCCATGGCCATCACGATTATTGGCATTCCGCTGGCGATCGCCAACCTCAAGCTCATCCCGGTCTCGCTGATGCCCCTGGGCAAGCAGATCGTCCCGAGCAACACGCCCTATGTGACGGCTTACAGCCACGACCGCCGCTACTAGGGCGGCGGCGCAGCCGGCGGAACCCGGGGGACACTTCCGCCACCGGATCCACGGAAATCGAGGGAGAGGATCATGAGCGAACTGGCGTCCGGGGACACAGACCTCATGCTGGTGATTGTCCGCGAGTTCAGAGCACCGATCCGGGTAGTCTGGTCCGCGCTGACGGACCCGGACCAGGCTCCKGAGTGGTGGGGCCCGCGGGGCTTCCACGTCCCGCGCGAGAGCATCGACGCGGACTTCGAAGTCGGGGGCCTCTACCGCGCCTGCATGATCCAGGACAGTACCGGGCAGGAATTCTGGTGGAGCGGGGTGCATACGGATATCGAGCCGCCGCAGCTATTTGTGTTCACCCATGCCTGGGACAAGCCGGACGGCACCCGAGGCTTCGAAACCGAGGTAACCATCCAGCTGGACGAGATCGACGGCGGAACCCAAATGACGTTCACCCAGGGCCCGTTCGACTCCGCGGCCAGCCGCGACCGCCACGGCGAAGGGTGGCGGGAGTCGTTCGACCGGCTGGCGAATCACCTCAGCGTGGCCGCCTAAGCCTCACCACTGAGTTCAGCCACGCGGCCCTAGGGGCGGCGGCTGCTGCCGCGCGGCGGGTACGCCGTTCACCCGAGTTCGCCCTGCAGGTTCCGGCGGGCAGCCTCCAGCCACAGCCCGCGCCCTCGGTCAGTGTGAAACAGCGGATCAAGCTGCAGCAGTTGGCGGACGACGGCGGCGCGGCCGGCCGCGAAGTCGGCGTCGCCGATGTGGGCGAAGTCTTCCCTGACGGCGGCCAGATAGCGGGCGTAGGCCTCCGGTTCCCCGCCGAGGACGGAGAGATCGGCGTCGCTAAGCAGCGCGCCGGCGTCGTCGCCCGGCTCCGGACGGTGGTCCGCCGTCAGCAGCACCAGACGCGCCACCTCATCCACTTCGGCGGCCGGGAGACCGGCGTGCCCGAGCCGGTCTTCGGCCAGCCGCGCCGATTCTTCCTCATCCTGGCCCGCGACGCCGCGGTACACGGCGTCGTGGAACCACGCGGCCAGCACCACGGCCCGTGGCGGACCGGCCGGGTCGCAGAGCAGGTCCAGGGCCTCCAGTACGGCCAGCAGGTGGGTGCGGCCGTGGTATTTCCGGTGCTCCTCGCCCCAGCGGTCCAACAGGTCCAGGAACAGGGCGTCGTGGCCCGGCAGTACCTCGTTCCAGCGGTTCAGGAGCGGGACCCGGAGGGACTTTCCGCGCCGGCGGGCAGGAATCCGCAACCCGCTGGCAATCAGCTTCCGGACCAGGACCCGGCCCTCGACGGGAACGGCGCCGGCCGCCACCAGGGCCTCGTACCGGRCTTCGGCGACGTCATAGTGGTCGCCGTCGAACGCCCGCCCGGGAATGCCGGCGGCCGCGGCGAAGGCGTGCAGCTCTTCAAGCGACGTGTCCGACACGAGGTGGGAAAAGCGGGTCCCGTGGGCGGGCCAAAGCGGCGGATCGACGTAGACGGCCATGGAGGCAGTCTAGCGCCGACCGACGACACCGGCCCGGGCGTCGGACGTGCTCCAGCCGGAACTGCGCCGGCCCAGCCCACGCCGGCCGGGACGGCTCCGCCGGCGCCACATCCGGCGCACGAAGTCTGCCTATGCGGATATTTCTCAGTGAATAAACCGCATATGAGGAATAGTATGGACTTATGCCCAAAATTCGCGTCTCCGAAGCAGCCCGCTTTCTCGGCGTTAGTGACGACACCGTCCGGCGCTGGATCGAACAAGGAAGCCTGACCCCGCTCAAGGATGATTCCGGCCGGCTGGCCGTGGACGGCCTCGAGCTCGCGCAGCTCGCCCGGGAACAGGCCCAGCTTCCGGAGGACCCTGCCCGGGTGGGCAGCTCCGCCCGCAACCGTTTCKTGGGACTCGTGACCGCCATTACGGCCKATACCGTGATGGCGCAAGTGGAGCTGCAGTGCGGGCCTTTCCGCGTCGTGTCACTGATGAGCAGCGAAGCCGTGCGAGACCTCGGGCTGGAACTCGGCTCCGTMGCCACCGCCGTCGTTAAGGCCACCACAGTGATCATTGAAACGCCCAAGGGAAAGAGCCTCGCATGAGTCTCCGCACGAAGATCGCCGCCGTCGCCATGACTGCAGCCATGGCCGCTGCCGCCGCCGGTTGCGCCGCTACCACCGGCCAAAATTCCGCKGCCAGTGACTCCGGGAAGACTCTCACCGTGTTCGCTGCAGCATCGCTGAAGGCCCCCTTCACCAAACTCGCCACCACCTTCGAGGAAAGTCACCCGGGCACCAAAGTGGCGTTGAGTTTCGCCGGGTCATCCGATCTCGTCACCCAGATCAGCCAAGGAGCCCCCGCGGACGTTTTTGCCTCGGCGGACACCAAGAACATGGCCAAGCTCGCTGATGCCGGACTGTTGGACGGTGCGGCCGCGAATTTCGCCACCAACGTCCTGGCGATCGCCGTCCCGCCGGGCAACCCGGCCTCGATCGCGTCCTTCGCCGACCTTGCCCGTCCCGGGGTTCGGGTGGTGGTGTGCGCCGGCCAGGTCCCCTGCGGTACCGCCACCGCCGCCGTCGAGAAAGCCACCGGCGTGACGCTGAAACCGGTCAGCGAGGAATCCTCCGTCACCGACGTCCTGGGCAAAGTCACTTCGGGCKAGGCMGACGCGGGCATCGTCTACGTCACGGACGTCAAGGCTGCCGGTGACAAGGTCAAGGGGATTCCCTTCGCCGAAGCGGACAAGGTCATCAACACCTACCCCATCGCCACAGTCGGTTCCAGCAGGAATAAGGAACTGGCCGCGGCCTTCAATGCACTAGTCACCGGTGCCGAAGGTAAAAAGGTCCTGAGCGATGCCGGGTTCGGCACACCGTGAGACGCGCATGAGGCACGGCTATCAGGGTGTCCCGCGCTGGATCTACGTCCTCGCCGCGGCGGGGGCCCTGTTTGTCCTGCTGCCCCTGGCCGCCATCGTCGCGAAGATCAACTGGGCGGAGTTCCTGCCGCTGGTCACGTCGGAATCGTCCCTGACCGCGCTGGGACTGAGCCTGCGCACCTCCGCGGCCAGCACGGTGCTGTGTATCGTGCTGGGCGTGCCGCTGGCCCTCGTCCTGGCCCGCGGGCAGTTCCGCGGTCAGCGGCTCCTCCGCTCCTTCGTGCTGCTGCCGCTAGTCCTGCCGCCCGTCGTCGGCGGCATCGCGCTGCTCTACACTTTTGGCCGGCAGGGTCTGCTCGGCCGMTCGCTGGAACTGGCCGGTATCCAGGTCGCCTTTTCGACGACGGCGGTGGTCCTCGCCCAGACCTTCGTCGCGCTGCCGTTCCTGGTGGTGAGCCTTGAAGGGGCGCTGCGCTCGGCCGGGAGCCGGTACGAGGCCGTCGCCGCGACTCTGGGCGCCCGCCCCACCACGGTGCTGCGTCGCGTAACCCTGCCCCTGGTGCTGCCCGGGTTGGCTTCCGGCGCCGTGCTTTCGTTCGCGCGCAGCCTTGGCGAATTCGGCGCCACGCTCACGTTTGCCGGCAGCCTGCAGGGCGTCACCCGGACCCTGCCGCTGGAAATCTACCTGCAGCGCGAGACCGACGCCGATGCCGCCGTCGCGCTGTCCCTGCTTCTTGTCGCCGTGGCGGTCGCCGTCGTCGGGCTGTCGTACCGGCGCCCCGGGGCGGCCGGCGGGCGCGGACCCAGCGGGACTGAACGCGCAKCGCGGGACGGGGCGCCGGAGCCGGCGCCGGAGAGAGTGGCGCCGTGAGTGTCCGAATTGACGCCGCCATTGCCGCCCGCGGCTTTGACGTGTCCCTGAGCCTGGCGCCGGGGGAAACCGTCGCCGTGCTGGGTCCCAACGGGGCCGGCAAGTCCACGCTGCTGTCAGTCATTGCGGGCCTGCTCCGGCCGGACGCAGGGAGGGGCGACGTGGACGGCAAGGTCCTGTTCGACCTCGGTCCCGCGACKAACACCTGGACGGCGCCCCACCGGCGCGGCACCGCCCTCTTGGCCCAGGAGCCGCTGTTGTTTCCTCACCTGAGCGCGCTGGACAACGTGGCCTTCGGCCCCCGCAGCGCCGGCGTGGCCAAGGCAGCGGCCCGGGAAACCGCGCGGCACTGGCTGGCCGAAGTCGACGCCGTCGACCTCGCGTCCCGGCGGCCCGGGGAACTCTCCGGAGGCCAGGCACAGCGGGTGGCCGTGGCACGAGCGCTGGCCGCCGACCCCGAGATGTTGCTCCTGGATGAACCCATGGCGGCCCTGGACATCCACGCCGCGCCGCTGCTGCGTCGGCTGCTCAGGCGCGTCCTCGCCGGGCGCCGGGCCGTCATTGTCACCCACGACGTCCTGGACGCCTACATGCTCGCCGACCGGGTGATCGTCCTGGAAGAGGGCAGGATCACCGAGGAGGGCCCGGTCCGCGAGGTGCTCCAGCGCCMGCGCAGCCGATTCGCCGCCGGTCTCGCCGGGCTGAACCTCGTGACCGGCACCGTTACCGCCGCCGGTATCCGGTCGCCCGAGGGGCTGGAATTTGCCGGCCAGCATGATGCACCGCTGGTCCCAGGGCAGGCAGGCGTGGCCGCGTTCCCGCCGTCCGCCGTGTCCGTGTTCCTCTCCGAAGCGCACGGCAGCCCGCGGAACTCGTTCCGGGTGAGGCTTACGGACCTCGAGCCGCACGGGGACCAGATCCGGGTCCGCGCCGGCGAGTTGGCCGCCGACATTACGCCGGCCGCCTCCGCCGACCTCGGCCTGGCGCCGGGGCTGGAGGCCTACTTCGTGGTCAAGGCCGCGGCGGTGTCMATCTACCCGGCGTAGGTTGTTGTCTTGGCAGGGTGTGGTTGGTGGTTGGTGCCGGTCAGTCCCGGGCCGGTCAGCCGCGGGCAGGTTAGCCGCGGGCCGGTTAGCCGAGGGCGGCGCGGACCGGGTGCCGGCTGGCCGCGCCGATCTCGCCGGTCAGCCGCGGGCCGGTTAGCCGCGGGCGGCGCGCACCGGGTGCTKACTGACGATGGRGACACGGTTGAACGCGTTCATCGTGATCGCCAGCCAGCTGACGGCGGAGAACTCCTCGGCTGTCAGGTGCTTGCGGGCCTGGGCGCCCTCGCGGTCGCGGGCGTGGGCGTCGGAGATGGTCGTGATGGCCTCCGCCAGGGTCAGGGCGGCCCGTTCCTTGTCGGAAAAGAGTGCGGTGTTGCGCCAGGCGGGGAGCACAGCCAGGCGCTGGGCCGACTCGCCGTTCTTGACGGCATCGCCCACATGCAGGTCCAGGCAGTAGGCGCAGCCGTTGATCTGTGAAATGCGGACATTGAGCAGCTCGATCAGCTTCCCGTCCAGGCCGGCCTCTGTGGCGGCTTCTTTGGCTTTCAGGCCCAGACCGTTGAGCGCGCGCCAAGCGGCAGGGTGTTCCTTGTCCAGGAAGACACTCCGGTGCCCGGGATTCTGCGGTGCCGACGTCTCGTTCATGGATTCCACAATACCGACGAGGTTCCGCGCGCCCCGGAGCGTCGTGTGACAATTCTGTCAAGCATATGACAAGCTTTGGAGGTGGGAGTGATTGGCCCGGCGGCTGGTTCCTTGGGGGACCCGGCCGCCGTGCCGCTCCTTCCCGGCCGGGTACTCCTTGCCGGCGGGCTGGCCTTGCCAGCGGGCTGGCCCTGCCGAGTTCTGCCAGGCCCAGCGGCGGTCCGCCAAGCTCCGCTGCGGGGGACATGCCCCGCGTCTGGACCTGGTTGCGGGGGGCATGTCCAGCGGTCGCCTACCCCAGCGGAGGACATGTCCAGTGGTCGCCTAACCCAGCCGTGGACATGTCCAGTTTTGAGGTCCACGAACGGGCATGAGGGGAGTATGTCCACTCGTGCAGGTCAGCCGCGGGCATGTCCCGCAGTCACGAGCGTCAGCGGAGGACATGCCCCGCTGTCAAACGGTGCTAGGGGGCGAGATGTCCAGCCTTCAACGCGGTGCGGAGGGCGAGGGCGTTACCGACCAGCTTCAGGAGCACTAAGCCATCCCTTGCCGCGCGTCGAGGGGCACCGGACATGCTCATTGGCCGACCCTGGAGCGGCGCACCGGTTCATTCTTCGTGCCGACCTTGGCGGCCATGCTCATTCTGGATGCGGGCTCCTGTGGGCATGCTCATTTTTCGCGCCCGGGTGGATTGGGCATGTCCAGTCTTTGATTCGAACGATAGGCATGCTCATCGGGCTGAGTTGGCTTGGGGGGACCTGCTCATTCCCAGCCCCGAATCCGGGACCATGCTCATTTTTCGCGCCCGGATGGATGGGACATGTTCATTCCTGGATTCGAACAGTGGACATAGTGGGATTATGTCCATTCCTGGCGGACGGGGGAGAGCATGTTCCGTGGCAGCAGCGGTCAGGGTCCCAGATGTGCGGTCCCGCCCCCGCAGCCCCCGCACCCCGGGCCCCCGCACCCCGGGCCCCCGGCCACCGGCCCCGCGGTCCAGCGCGGCCCGTGCCAGCGGGGACTCCGGCCCTAGACAGCTGTTTCGCCGTCGGCAAAYATGGACCCAAAGGGACCTAATGCAAAGTTGAGCGGAGTACACTCAACTTTAATATCAGCATGTTCCCGAAAGGAGCTCTCTTTGGACGCCAAATTCACTACCAAGAGCCAGGAGGCTCTTGCGGCCGCCGCCATGAACGCCTCGACGGCGGGAAACCCGCAGCTCGAACCTGCCCATCTGCTCAAGGCGCTCATKGATCAGCGGGAGGGCGTTGCCGTCGCACTACTCCGCGCCACGGGCACGGACCCGGATTCCGTYAGCGTCCAGGCCAGCTCCGCCATCAAGTCACTTCCGTCCACCTCTGGCAGCTCTGTGCAGCAGCCACAGCTGTCCCGCACCGCCCTGCAGGCCATCAAGAATGCCCAGAACGAGGCCGAACGCCTCGGCGACACCTTCGTCTCCACCGAGCACCTGCTGCTGGGGCTGGCGTCCGGAAGTGACGCCGTCGGCAAGCTCATGCGCGACGCCGGCGCCTCCCACGAGGCCCTACTCGCGGCCCTGCCCGGGGTCCGCGGCGACCGCAAGGTGGACAATGCCGACCCGGAAAACACCTTCCAGGCGCTGGAGAAATACGGCACCGACCTGACAGCGATCGCCCGCTCCGGAAAGCTGGATCCGGTGATCGGCCGCGACGCCGAGATCCGCCGCATCATCCAGGTCCTGAGCCGCCGCACCAAGAACAACCCCGTCATCATCGGCGAACCCGGCGTGGGTAAGACCGCCGTCGTCGAAGGACTTGCCCAGCGGATCGTCGCCGGAGACGTCCCCGAAAGCCTGCGCGGCAAAACCCTGATCGCCCTGGACCTTGCGTCCATGGTGGCCGGCGCCAAATACCGCGGCGAATTCGAGGAGCGGCTCAAGGCCGTCCTGGAGGAAATCAAGAGCTCCGAGGGCCAGATCGTCACGTTCATCGACGAKATCCATACGGTGGTCGGGGCCGGTGCCTCCGGGGACAGCTCCATGGACGCCGGCAACATGCTCAAGCCCATGCTGGCCCGCGGCGAGCTMCGGCTGATAGGCGCCACCACTCTCGACGAATACCGCGAGAACATCGAGAAGGATCCCGCCTTGGAACGCCGCTTCCAGCAAGTTTTCGTCGGGGAGCCGAGCGTGGAGGACACCATCGGCATCCTGCGCGGCCTCAAGGAGCGCTACGAGGCCCACCACAAGGTCGCCATCGCCGACTCCGCCCTGGTCGCCGCCGCCACGCTCTCCAACCGCTACATCTCCGGGCGGMAGCTGCCGGACAAGGCGATCGACCTCGTGGACGAGGCAGCGTCCCGGCTGCGCATGGAGATCGATTCCGCCCCGGAGGAGATTGACCAGCTGCGACGCTCAGTGGACCGCCTGACCATGGAGGAACTGGCCCTGGCCAACGAAACCGATCCCGCATCGGTGGAGCGGCTCGCCGCGATCCGGGCGGACAAGGCGGACAAAAATGAAGAGCTGGCCGCCCTCAACGCCCGCTGGGAAGCCGAGAAGGCCGGCCTGAACCGCGTCGGCGACCTCAAAGCCAGGATCGACGAACTGCGCTCCGCCGCCGAGAAGTTCCAACGCGAAGGCGACCTCGAGGCGGCCTCGCGCATCCTTTACGGCGAACTGCCCGCCCTCGAGCGGGAACTCAATGAAGCCGCTGAGGCGGAGTCGGCCCGGGTKGCCGGCGGCGGCGCCAAGCAGGATCTCATGGTGGCCGACGAAGTCACCGCCGACGACATCGCCGAGGTCATTTCGGCCTGGACCGGCATTCCCGCCGGGCGCATGCTGCAGGGCGAGAGCCAGAAGCTGCTGGACATGGAGCACGTCCTGGGCGAGCGGCTGATCGGCCAGAAGAAGGCCGTCGCCGCGGTCTCCGACGCCGTGCGCCGCGCCCKCGCCGGAATCAGCGATCCCAACCGGCCCACCGGCTCGTTCCTGTTCCTCGGTCCTACGGGCGTCGGCAAGACCGAACTCGCCAAGTCCCTCGCCGACTTCCTCTTCGACGACGAGCGCGCGATGGTGCGGATCGACATGTCCGAATACTCGGAAAAGCACTCCGTGGCGCGCCTCGTCGGGGCCCCTCCCGGGTACGTCGGCTACGAAGAAGGCGGCCAGCTCACCGAGGCCGTCCGGCGCCGGCCCTACTCGGTGCTGCTGCTCGATGAAGTGGAAAAGGCCCATCCGGAGGTCTTCGACATTCTCCTGCAGGTGCTCGACGACGGACGTCTCACCGACGGCCAGGGCCGCACTGTGGACTTCCGCAACGTGATCCTGGTGCTCACCTCGAACCTCGGCAGCCAGTACCTGGTGGACCCCACCCTCGACGCCGAGGCCAAGAAGAACGCCGTCATGGCCACCGTGCACGCCTCCTTCAAGCCCGAGTTCCTGAATCGGCTGGATGAAGTGGTGCTGTTCGATCCGCTGAGCGTGGAGGAGCTGTCCCGGATCGTGGAGCTGCAGGTCAAGGAGYTGGGCGAACGCCTCAAGGGCCGCCGGCTGAACCTTGAAGTCACCGAGGGCGCCCGCGCATGGCTGGCGGTAACCGGCTTCKACCCCGCCTACGGCGCCCGTCCGCTGCGCCGGCTGGTGCAGCGCGAGATCGGCGACCGGCTGGCCAAAGCCATCCTGGCCGGCGAGATCTCCGACGGCGACACGGTTGTGGTGGACACCGCGCCCGACCTCATGGAACTCACCATGGGCGGCCCGGCGGTCACGGACCGGCCCGACGGCGGCGCGTCGACCGGCAGCGGCCTCTCGGTCCGGCGCAAGGAGTAGGCGCCKCCGGAAACCGTAAGTTAAACGCCGCTGGCAGCCGGGTCGTCCCGGCTGCCAGTGSGTTAAGCCCGGTTCGCTAAGGCCACGCCAAGCCAGGGCGGGGTGGGGCTCTAGGGAAGCAGGGACTCCATGATGACGTTCCCGCCGTCCGTCACGGCATAGCAGTCCACCCGGCGGTCGCCCTTGTTCCAGCTGCTCGAACTGGGGTAGGCCAGCTTGTAGCTCAGCGCGTAGTCGCCGGCCTTGTCCGTCAGGGGTGCGTCCTTGCAGGCATCGCGCGCCTTTTGCTTGAGGGCATCCCGGCCGGGGTAGGAGTCATCTGCTGCGTACCTCTCCACGGCGACTAACTGCGYCGAATGGCCGGTGGAGCAGTCCACGATCGTGGACTGATCGGCATTCGGGTCGAAGTCMTTGAAACAGTCACGCAACTGGAAGTCCAGGGGATTGACGCCTTCCAGCGGCAAGGCCCCKCGGCTGGCCGGGGCCGACGCCGACGCCGACGAGGTTGCGGAGGCCKGGCTGCTGCTATCCGCGGAGGGCTGGGCGCTGCCGGCAAACGAGGCCACCGCCCACCACACCAGAAGCCCGAGGACGACGAGCACGGCCGCGGCGACACCGAGCCGCTTGGGCCCTTKCCGGCGGATCCGGCGGGCGAGGGGGCGTGCGGTGTCTGAGACTGCTGAGGAGATGCCGGCGAGGCTGACGCCTGGGAGCTTCGCGGACAGGCGGTTGGCGGTGGAGGGTTTCGTGGCCGCGGGGTCGTCAGTGCGGGGCGCCCCGGCCGGCCCGGCGGTCCTATCCGCCGCAGATGTCGCGGTCCRTTCCGGGTCGGCCGTCACAACGGGCAGGGCGGACGTCGGCAGCCTCGAAGGCGGCGGCGGGACGGACCCGGCGTCGTGCCTTGGATTCTCTTCAGTCACTGAGAAATTCACCACTTCCGTGCATCTTTGCCGGGGCTGGAGGCCCGGCATTGTCACCCTTTTCCGGGCGCACATCACGAAACTCTATCGAAGAAGCGGGTCGGGGCGCATACGCCGGGGGCTGCGACGGCGGCTTCCGGGGGCGCAACACTGTCCACAGGGGACGGGCCGGCAAGCAGTTGACGCCGAAAGCATGTAATCTAGGTGTACGACAAATTGACCAAACATTCCGGGGCCTCACCGATCGCCAAAGGTGACCACCTCCGGTCCAAGTACAAAAGGGGGTCACGCCATGGGGCGCGGCCGTCAAAAGGCAAAAGCTACCAAGCAGGCTCGGGACATCAAGTACTACTCCCCGAACACTGACTATTCGGCCCTTCAGCGCGAGCTCACGGGCCCGGGAAGTCGTGCCACGAACCACTTCACGGATGACCCGGTCGAGCCGGATTATTCGGCGTATGTGGATAAGTACGCGGACGATTTGGAAGACGACGACGACGAGGTAGATACCCGTCGGATTGGTTAGTCGACGCTTCCTCCCGGGAGCTTTGTCCGGGGGGAACCTTCCGGCACTGCGGTGCCAACCATAGATTTTCAGGCCGCTGGCCAYACCTGTGCTTCAGGCGTGGCCGGCGGTTTTTCTTAAGCCCCCGGGCGGACCACGTCGCGACGCCGCGCAGTTGTCACCGCCGGGGCCCCGGGCTACGTTGATCGTGCCGGATTTTCCCGGACACCACGCCGACGCCCGGAAGGACAGCCATGACCATGCGCACAGGATTCGCCGAGGGCGAGCTCTGCTGGACCGACCTCCAGACCGGCGACGTGGAGGCGGCGAAGGCCTTCTACGCGGACGTTTTCGGCTGGCGTTACGAAAACTTGCCCACCCCGGACGGACGCAGTTATGCGAAGGCCTTCCTCGGCGATGACCTCGTGAGCGTCATCGCCCCGCAGAACTCACCGCAGGGTACGCCGCAGGAGTCCGCGGGTCAACAGGGCTGCTGGAACGTGTATTTCGCCACCGACGACGCCCGGGACCTGGCTGCCGAACTGGCCCATTCCTCCGGGCATCTTGAGTTCGGTCCCGAGGCCGTCGGCGACACCGGCGTCATGGTTTTCTTMGCCCCGCCCGGCGGCGGAACCACGGGTGCCTGGCAGGCCGGCAGCCACTTCGGAGCTGCCCGGAGCCAGGAGACCGGAGCCCTGGCATGGGCGGAGCTCCTGACGCCCGAGCCGCAGGCCGCCGTCGGGTTCTTCCAGCAGATCTTCGGGCATGAGGTGACCGAATACCCCCAGGACGACGGCGGCACGTACACAACGCTCATGGTGGACGGCACCGAGGTGGCCGGGATCGCGCGGGTCCCGGGCGATGCGCGGGACACCCTGCAGCCCGGGTGGCAGGTTTACTTCGGCGTGTCCGACGTCGCGGAAGCAGTGAAGGCGGCGGTGGCCGCGGGCGGCGTCGTGCTGATTGAGCCGGAGGACGCCGAGGAGGCCGGCAGCATCGCCACGATCCAGGATCCGCAGGGCGGCGTCTTCAGCCTGCTGGAGGTTTAGGGCCGCGGCTTAAGCGCATCGAGTGCTCCATAACTGCCGTTTTCAGGTCTCAAAACGGCAGTTTGGGCCCACGCCGGCAGGGTTCCCTGGCCGAGCTTGCGAGGCGAGGGAGCCGGTGGGGAGGAGCACTCGACGTCGGGTCGGGGCCTTTAGGCGTAGGCGTTGACCAGGCGGACGGCGCCGCCGTCGACGCCCTTGGCGCCCTGGACGTAGTCGGGGCCGGACTTGATGATCGAATCCGAGTTCTCCTCCACCGTGCCCATGATCCAGGACGGCAGGCCGCGGTCGTTGAGCCGGTTCACGGCGGCGTCGGCGGCCTCCGGGGAAACGATGGCGACCATGCCCACGCCCAGGTTCAGGGTGCGCTCGAGGTCGGCCAGCGGGACGTTGCCGAGCTCGGCGACCAGCTTGAAGATGGCCGGCAGTTCCCACGTGGCGCGGTCAACGGTGGCCAGCAGGCCCTGCGGGAGGACGCGGGCGAGGTTGGCCGCGAGGCCGCCGCCGGTGACGTGGCTGAAGCCGTGCACGGCCTTGYCGCCCGCGGAGCCGTTCACCGGGAAGGTGCGGGCGAGGTCCAGGCAGTCGGCGGCGTAGACGCGGGTGGGCTCCAGGAGCTCCTCGCCCAGGGTGCGGCCGAGTTCGGAGACCTGGCGGTCCAGGGCCCAGCCTGCGTGGTTGATGACGCGGCGGACCAGGGAGTAGCCGTTGGAGTGCAGGCCCGAGGAGRCCATGCCGATCACGAYGTCGCCGGCGCGGACACGGTCCGGGCCCAGCAGGGCGTCGGCCTCGACCACGCCGGTGGCTGCACCGGCGACGTCGTACTCATTTTCGCCGAGCAGGCCGGGGTGTTCRGCGGTCTCGCCGCCCACCAGTGCGGTACCGGCGACCGAGCAGGCGGCCGCGATGCCGCGGACGATGTCCGCGATACGTTCCGGCACAACCTTGCCGCAGGCGATGTAGTCGGTCATGTACAGCGGCTCGGCGCCGACCACGACGATGTCGTCCACCACCATGCCGACGAGGTCAAACCCGATGGTGTCGTGGATGTCCATGGCCTGCGCGATGGCCACTTTGGTGCCGACCCCGTCGGTGGAGGTGGCCAGGAGGGGCCTCTTGTAGGTCAGGAGCCGGGAGACGTCGTAAAGACCTGCGAACCCGCCGACGCCGCCGATCACCGAGGCGTTGTGGGTTGCCTTCACGGCATCCTTCATGAGTTCGACGGCGCGGTCTCCCGCTTCGACGTCGACGCCGGCGGAGGCGTAGGTGATGCCGGCGTTCTGGGCGGCGTTCATGTCAGCGGCCGGGGAGGCGGAAGTCATACTGGCTCTTTCTTGTCGGCTTTGGTGACGCGGTCGGCATCGGTGAGCAGTTCTTCGAATTCGGAGTCCGGCCCCGGATCGCAGCCCGTGGCGCCGGCCTTCTYGGCCGGGTCGTCCGAGATCGAGGTGCCGGGTTCGGCGTCGGGGGCGTCCGGGCCGCCGGACGCGGCATCCGMCGGAGCAGCCGGCGCGGAAGCGTCCGCTCCGGGAGCAGCTCCGCCGGCGGCGGGAAGACCGCCGAGGTCCGTGCGCTCGAGTAGGTTCTTGCCGAGCTTGTCTGCGCCGGGCAGCTCGATCGGGTACTTGCCGGTGAAGCAGGCGGTGCAGAGGCGTTCGCGCGGCTGCCGGGTGGCGGCGATCATGCCGTCCTCGGAGATGTAGGCCAGCGAGTCGGCGCCGATCGCCTGGGAGATCTCGTCGATGGTGGCGCCGTTGGCGATCAGTTCGGCGCGGGATGCGAAGTCGATGCCGTAGAAGCACGGCCACTGTACCGGCGGCGAGGAGATCTTGACGTGCACGGAGGCGGCGCCGGCTTCGCGAAGCATCCGGACGATCGCGCGCTGGGTGTTGCCGCGGACGATCGAGTCGTCCACCACCACGACGCGCTTGCCGCGGATCACCGATTCCAGGGCGTTGAGCTTGAGCCGGATGCCGAGCTGCCGCAGGGTCTGCGACGGCTGGATGAAGGTGCGGCCCACGTAGGCGTTCTTGACKAAGCCGTGCGCGAACGGGATGCCGGATTCCTCGGCGTAGCCCACAGCGGCGGGCGTGCCGGATTCCGGGACCGGAATGACAATGTCCGCTTCCTGGGTGTTCTCGCGGGCCAGCTGGCGGCCCATCTCCACCCGGGATTCATAGACCGAGCGGCCGGCAATGGCGGCGTCCGGGCGGGCAAGGTAGACGTATTCGAAGACACAGCCGGCCGGGGTCGCCTCGGCGAAGCGCTGGGAGCGGACGCCGTCCTCGTCGATCGCGATGAATTCGCCGGGCTCGATTTCGCGGATGAAGCTCGCGCCGACCGTGGCCAGGGCTGACTGCTCGGAGGCGACCACCCAGCCGCGCTCCAGCCGGCCGAGGCACAGCGGGCGGATGCCGTAGGTGTCGCGGGCCGCGTAGAGGGTTCCCTCATCCATGAAGACGAAGCAGAAGCCGCCCTTGATCTTGGGCAGGAGCTCCAGGGCGGTTTGTTCGAGGGACTTGCCCTCTTCACCCTCCAGGAGCGCCGTGACCAGGGCGGTGTCCGAGGTGTTGCCCTGCTTCATTTCGCCGCTCAGGTTTCCGCCGTTGCGGTCCGTGATCATGGCCTTGAGCTCGGCCGTGTTCGTCAGGTTGCCGTTGTGGGCCAGCGCCACGGTGCCCGTGGAGGTCGCGCCCAAGGTGGGCTGGGCGTTGGCCCAGTGGCTCGCACCCGTAGTGGAATAGCGGCAGTGGCCGACGGCCAGGTGCCCGGTCAGGGTGTTCAGCGTAGCCTCGTCGAAGACCTGGGATACGAGGCCCATGTCTTTGTAGACGTTGATCCGCTTGCMGTCGCTGGTTGCAATACCAGCCGACTCCTGACMACGGTGCTGCAATGCATACAGCCCGTAATAGGTAAGTTTTGCTACTTCTTCACCGGGTGCCCAGACCCCAAAGACGCCGCATGCGTCCTGAGGGCCTTTTTCGCCTGGGAGAAGATCATGAGAAAGTTTTCCATCGCCGCGTGCCACTGGTCGATTATCTCACGATGTGCGCTAAGACTTTTCCGGCGCCCKGTTTATGACCTGCCGGCAGGCTCAGGCGCGGCTCAGGCGCGGTTCTCGCCGTCGGCGTCGGGTGTCGAGTCYGGAACGGACTCGACGACGGCGCGCCCGGCGCGGCGGACGCTGATCCGGTCCAGCACCAGGGCCGCCACGGCACCCAGAATGACGCCGCCGGCCGCGCAAAGGACCATGAAGAAACCAAAAACGGAGCCGCTGTCGTAGCTGGCATCACCCGGGAGGGCGTAGGCGATGATGGCCGCCGCAACGACGCCTACGAGCCCGCCCAGGATCAGGAACGGCACGTACTTCGGCGCCCGCCGGACGGTGACCTCGCGTCGCTCCGGGACGCTGCCGGGGGCTGACTCCCCGTGGGGTTCGGTGCCTGCGGTGCCGGGGGTTTCGTGGGAAGACATGCCGTTAAGCCTACTGCCCTTCGACTCATTGCCGGAGACCCGTTCCGGGAGCAGACTAGGGCTAGGAACAGACGAGCCAAGGATCCGCCATGTTAGCCTCAGCCGACCGCGTTCGTGACCAGCAGCGCCTGCTCTGGGATGAGTTCTCGGCGGGCTGGAAGAAGTGGGACGTTGAACTGCTMGACTGGCATGCGCCGTTCGGGGACGCCCTGCTCGAGGAGCTCCGGTTGCGCCCCAACTCCTGGGTGCTGGATGTCGCGGCAGGCACGGGGGAACCTGCACTCAATGTGGCAGGGCAGGTGCCGCACGGGCGTGTGGTCCTCGCTGACATTTCCGCCGGTATGCTCCGCGTGGCCGAAGAAAAGGCATTGACCCKGGGCCTGCACAACCTGGACTTCAAGGTTTGCGACGCTGCTGCCATGCCCTTCGCTGACGACACGTTTGATGCCGTGTACTGCCGCTTCGGTTTGATGTTTTTTCCGGTCATGTCCGCGGCCATGCGCGAGATGGCGCGCACCGCCAAGCCGGGCGCCCGGGTCGGCGTCGTCGTCTGGGGACGCGCCGCCGAGAACCCATGGGCCAGCCTGATCCTGGGCACGATTGCCCGGCACCGCGAGCTGCCCCTTGCGCCGGCAGGGACTCCGGGGCTTTTCCGCTGTGCACCCGCCGGGTTCATGACGCAGA
The DNA here is from genome assembly GCF_056394205.1 of Arthrobacter sp. 10T413_2. NCBI lineage: Bacteria > Bacillati > Actinomycetota > Actinomycetes > Micrococcales > Micrococcaceae > Arthrobacter > Arthrobacter sp. 10T413_2. The sequence goes on from NZ_JBFTHK010000015.1 coordinate 26,356, forward strand.
TGTTCACGGACGCAGGGCTCACGGACGTGACCGAGCGCAAGGTCAGCACCGACCTCGTGTTCGAATCCCCCGAGAGCTACTGGGAGTTCATGACGGACATCGCGACCACAGTGGCGATGGGGCTCGCCAAGGCGGACGAGAGGTCTCGGGCTTTGATCCGCTCGGACGTATTCGCGTTGCTGGGCCGCTATGAGCACGACGGCGCCATCCAGCTCCGGTCCACCGCCACGGTGGTGGCCGGGACCAAGGTGTAGGAAKCCGGCCGGTTTTCGCACCGTTTTCGGACCGGCAGCCAGACCCAACAACCGGCCCAGCGCCAATTAGCCGGGTTTTCGCGCCGTTTTCGGACTGGCGCGTCGCCATCGGTCGAATGCGGCCCGGATCCGCGATGCATCCGTCCGGTTCCGGAGCCGTGGTCCGAAACCGCAGCGAAAACCGTCCGGAGCGCGGCCCGGATCCGCGCTGCCCGTGTCGGATTCCGTAGCGCCTTCCCGGAAGCTTGGCAGGATCAGCGTCGGCAGGACGGGAGAGTCTGCCGCGGAACGCCTGCCGTGGCCAGAAACGCCTCAAATTTCCCGGGACTGGAGAGCTCCGACCACGTCCAGCGGATCACGCGTCGGCCGGTGGCGCGAATCCGGTCCTCCCGGCGCTTCTCATCGGTGAGGGCCTCAGCGGGTGTCCGGCCTTGCAGAAACTCCGCCTTGCGGTACTTCACGAGTCCGTCGAATTCGCCGCACAGCTGCTCCTCGGGCCAGTCAAAGTCTGTGAATGCGACCAGCCCGCGGGCGTCGCGGATTTCGACCTGAAGGAGGGGAATCCGGAAGCCGAGCCGGTGCATCAGGGCGCGGCTTACCGATTCGCCGGGGGAGCCGGACGCCGGATCAGCGAAATCCAGGGCTGTCCGGATTCGCCGGGCTGCCGCTTTTGTGTAGTTGCCGTCGATGCCGGTGTGGAGTTCCTCGCGGCTGAGCGGTGCCAGATTGTCAGTCTGCGGCCGGAGGACGTGGTCGAATACCGTGACTCCCTGTTCGAACGATTCGAAGGCGGCCAAGTCCAAGGCTGTCCGGACGCGGTCCGTGACCAGGAGCCCGTGACGCTCCTCGATCTGTGCCGAGTCCAAATCGACGAAATGCCGCCGGACCCCCGCGCGCGAGCGGCCACCGCCGTCGTCGAAAGTGCATGCGTGCACCAGCTGGCCGTGGCMCAGCAGCGGCATGTCCCACAGTGCGGCGGAAGACTGGCGACAGAAGATGGTGCGGCTCTTCAACGTGGACGCCGCCGCCCRGATGAGGACCGGATACCGGTCCCACGGCGTCAGCAATTCCCAGTCCTGCGCCCGCACGTAGACGCCCTGCCGGATCCGCCGGAGCTGCCCGGACTTCGCCTGCCGGGCAAGACCCCGCGCGTCCTGGCCGAGCCGCGCAAGGTCGCTGCTAAGAATCAGTGGTGGTAGTTCCATGCCCCGATGGTGGCCTGTGAGGCTGGGCCGGACAACCACCGCCGGGGCGGATGTGGAGAACTCTTCCGCGGCGGTTTCAGACCGGCGCGACGACGTCGGACTGGCGTGCCGCGGATCCGCGCTGMCTGTGTCCGATTCTGCAGCCATGCTCCGAAACCGCAGCGAGAACCGCCCGGCGCGCATCCGGAACCTCCGGGCGGGGATGGTTAGACGCCCGGGGTGCCGGGCGCGGACGGTCGGACGCCCGAACCGGCCGCGGAAGGTTAGACGCCCAGTTCTTCCTTCAGCGCCGCGACGTGGCCCTGGGCCTTGACCTGGTACTGTGCCAGCTTCACCTTGCCCTCGGGGTCCAGCACCACGGTGGAGCGGACGAGGCCCTCGGTGACCTCGCCGTGGACCAGCTTCTCGCCCCAGGCGCCGTAGGCGAGGGCGACAGCGTGGTCCTCGTCGGCCAGGAGCGGGAAGGTCAGGGCAAAGTCGCCGGTGAAGTGGGCCAAGGCCTCGGGGGCGTCGGGGGAGATACCCAGGACCTCGTAGCCCGAGCCCTGCAGGGACGCGAGGTTGTCGCGGAAGTCGCAGGCCTCGGTGGTGCAGCCGGGGGTGGCGGCCTGCGGGTAGAAATACACAATGACGTTCTTGCCGCGGTAGTCGGCGAGGGACACGGGCTTGCCCTCGRCATCGGGAAGGGTGAATTCCGGGGCCGGGGTGCCGGGCTGGAGCTTGACGGTCGGATTGGCGTTCATGAGGATCCTTCAGGACAGGGAGACAACGGGTCTGTGGTGCACAACACCGGTGGTGCAGGCTGTATTCCGCCGTSTGGCAACGCCCGTCGGCGCCCCCAGCTGCGCCGGGTCCGGTGCACGGTGACAGCTTTTTCATAGCTCCGGCATAGGTGCCGTGGCTAGTTTGAAGCAACTATGGAACACCACACGCCACGCCAGCGACGAATCGGACCCCGGCCCGCGACGGTCAGCAAACCTCGTCGGGCGGCCGTCCGGCTACGGACCCTGATCGCGGCGGCCTGTGCCGCAGTCCTTGCCATCGCGCTGGGTCCCGGCATCTTCTCAGCCGCGGAGGCACGCAMGACGACGGCCGCCGCGGGAGCATTCGCTGCCAGTCCGGCGGCCGGCAGTGTTTCGTCGTCGGCCGGTCCCGGCGTGTCGGCCCCGGCATCCGCCGCGGCGGCGGGATCCGTCGACGCCGCACTGGACGCGAAAATCCAGGCCATTATCGACGCCAACAGCCAGTATCAGATCGGCGTGGCGCTGGTCGACGTGTCGTCCGGCGCGGACCCCGCAGACGTCCACGAATACGGGGTCCGGGAGCAGTTCGTGGCGGCCAGTACCGCCAAAGTCCTGGCCGCCGCGGCCTACTATCACCTGGTCGAAACCGGCGCCGCCAGCCTCGATGACCCTTTGGGCGACTACACGGCAGGGTTCCAGCTGCGCGAAATGATCCAGCAGAGCGACAACGACTCGTGGTCGCTGATCATGGATGCCGTGGGTCACGAGGAGCTGACGGACTACRCGGCGTCGCTGGGCGTGACCTACGATCCGGAAACCAACACGCTGACCCCGGCGGAAATGGCCGGCATCCTGTCCGGGGTCTATTCCGGAACGCTCCTCAACGCCGAGGACACCGCGCAGCTGCTGTCCTACATGCAGGACACCAACTACGAGACGCTCATTCCCGCCGCCGTGCCGGAGGGGATCACGGTGTTCCACAAGTACGGGCTCCTGGACGATGAACTGCACGACGCCGGCATCCTCACCAAGGACGGCACGGCCTACGCGCTGGTCATCTACACCAAGGGTCAGAGCCTGAGCGACCTCCCGGAACGCACCGACGTGATCCATCAGCTGACGCAGGCCGTGACGGGCGCCCTCTTCTAGGCCGCCCGTGACGGAACGTGCGGCGTCTTCGGAAATTCGCGGCGGAATCGGACGACCGCACCGCGGATCCGCGGCGCCCCTGTCCGGAACCGTGGCAGAAAACCGAACGCGGCGCGGAGCKGGCGTCCGGCGCTTAGACGCCCAGCTCCTCGCGGAGAGCCCGCACGTGGCCCTGCGCGCTGACCTGGTACTGGGCCACGACCACKTTCCCGTCGGGACCGACCACCACAGTGGACCTAAGGKTTCCTTCGCGGACTTCGCCGTCCACCAGCTTCTCGCCCCAGGCTCCGTACGCCAGGGCTGTGGCGTGGTCCTCGTCCGCGAGCAGCGGGAAGGTCAGGGCATGCTCGGCGGCGAAGTCTGACAGGGCCTCCCGTGCATCGGGGGAGATGCCCAGGACCTCGAAGCCCGCGCCTTGGAGGGCGGCAAGGCTGTCGCGGAAGTCGCAGGCCTGCGTGGTGCAGCCGGGGGTGGCGGCGCGGGGGTAGAAGTAGACAACGACGTTTTTGCCGCGGTAGTCGGCCAGGGAAATCCGGCGCCCCTTAGAGTCGGTCAGCGTGAACCCGGGGGCCGGAGCGCCGGTCCGGAGCCTGGTGGTGGCGTGCAGCTTGGTGGTCACGGTGGATTGCATGAAGTTCCTTCGATCGAGGGCCGGGATGGTGGTGGCAGCGGGGGTCAGATGCTGTATTCCGCCGGTCCGCGGACGGTCGCCAGCGGACCGGGGACGAAGCGGTAGCCGCCGCTGCGGACGGTGACGACGGCGTGCCGGCAGCCCTTGAGCTTCCGGCGCACCCGGCCGACGTACACATCGATGGACCGGGTGGCCGCACCAGGGGTGTCGAACGCGTCGAGGCAATGCTGTAGTTCCTGCCGGCTTACCGTGCGGGAGCAGTTCTGCACGAGGCATCTCAGGAGGGCGAACTCCACGTCCGTCAGGGGCACGCGCTCGCCRTCGAGCCTGGCGTCCCCGGCTGCGAGGTCGACGGCGAGCCGGCTKATGCTGCCGGGGGCAGGCGCCAGCGGCGCCCCGCCGTCGTCCTCAGCCGTGGCAAGCAGTTCAGCTCCGACAGGAAGTTCGGCTCCGGCGGGAACCTCCGGTGCGGTTCCCGCCGGGGTGCCGTCCTCGCCGGGGGACCGGGCGACKGCGGACGTTGCTGCCCCGGCGGCGGGCCTAAAGTGGACTTCCGCCTCCGGGGCACATCTGAGGGCGCGGCCAAGCACGAGTTCGGCCGCCCGGGCCAGGACCGCCGGGCCACAGTCGGCATTGTCCGGAAGGGTGACCCAGACGGCCAGCCCCTTCGCGGTGAGGCCGGCCTGTCCTGCTCGTCCGATTTGTCCAGGCCCTCCGACCCGGCCGACAGGCCCGGTGCGGCCAACCGGGCCGCGCTGTCCGTAAGCGGCGTGTGCCGGGCCGGCCGCGGCCGGCTGGCTCATACGCCGCCGCGGCGGATCAGCTTGCCGGTCGGAGTCCGGCCGTCAACCAGGGTGCCGCGGAGGTAGGTCTGCCGGACAACGCCGGAGAGCGCCTTGCCGTCATACGGGGTGATGGGGTTCTTGTGCTTGAGCTTGGAGACATCCACGACGTACGCCTCGTCCGGGGCAAAGACGGCGAAGTCGGCGTCGTACCCCAGCGCGAACTGGCCCTTGTTGGAGAGGCGTGCCAGTGCGGCCGGCTTCTCGGCCATCCACGAGACCACCTGTTCCAGGGGGATGCCGCGGTGCCGGGCCTCGGTCCAGATCAGGGACAGGCCCAGCTGCAGTGAGGAAACGCCGCCCCAGGCCACCGCGAAGTCCCCGTTTTCCAGGTCTTTCAGATCAAGGGTAGACGGGGAGTGGTCCGAGACGATGCAGTCAATGGTGCCGTCCTGCAGGCCTGCCCAGAGCAGCTCGCGGTTGGAGGCCTCGCGGATCGGCGGGCAGCACTTGTAGGCGGTGGCCCCGTCGGGAATTTCCTCGGCCATGAGGGTCAGGTAATGCGGGCAGGTCTCCACCGTGAGGTGGACGCCGTCGCGCTTGGCGCTGGCGATCATGGGCAGGGCGTCGGAGGACGAGAGGTGCAGGATGTGGGCGCGGRCGCCGGTCCAGCGGGCCCGTTCGATKACCTCGGCGATGGCCTTGTTCTCGGCGCCGCGGGGGCGGGAAGCCAGGAACGTCGAGTAATGGTCGCCGCCCGGGTGGGGTGCCCGGTCGATTGCGTGCGAGTCCTCGGCGTGGACGATCATGAGCGAGTCAAAGGTCTTGAGCTCGGCCATGTCCTCTTCCATCTCGTCAGCGTCCAGGTGCGGGAACTCGTCCACGCCCGAGTGCAGGAGGAAGCATTTGAAGCCGAACACGCCCTCGTCGTGGAGGCCGCGCAGCTCGGCCTTGTTGCCCGGCACGGCACCGCCCCAGAACCCGACGTCTACGAACGCCTGGTCCTCGGCCACTTCACGCTTGAGCTTGAGCCCTTCGACAGTGGTGGTGGGCGGGATGGAATTCAGCGGCATGTCGATGATGGTGGTCACGCCGCCGGCCGCGGCTGCCCGGGTGGCGGAGGCGAAGCCTTCCCATTCGGTGCGGCCGGGCTCGTTGACGTGGACGTGGGTGTCCACGAGGCCCGGCAGCAGGGTTTCGTCGTCGGCGAGCTCAATCACTTCTGCGCCAGCTAGCCCGTTGCCTAGGGGCTCGATCGCGACGATCTTGCCGCCGCGCACGCCCACTTCACGCGCCGCGATGCCGGCGGTGGTGAGGATGCGCCGGCCCCGGATGACGAGGTCAAAGCGTTCTTCAKACATTGAGGGGCTCCTTTGTGCGGGCACTTTTCGCTGGTGCGGTGCTGGCCGGGACCAGGCCCGGMAGTTCCGCGCCGATGCGCTTTCCCAATTGTTCAAGCAGGGGACCTGCTTCGGCTATACAAGTTTCTACCTTGGCTTCCAGCGAAGTCAGCGGGTAGACCTGGCGGAATCCGGATTCCTTCTGCTGTTCCGGTGTCAGGGTGGTGCGKCCGCAGACCGCGACCACCGGGACCCCGGCGCGCYGGGCCGCCCGGGCAACGCCCGCGGGAGTCTTGCCCAGCAGAGTCTGTTCGTCCAGGCTGCCTTCGCCGGTGATCACCAGGTCCGCGTCGGACAGCCGTTCTGCCAGTCCGGTGAATTCGAGGACGACGTCGATGCCCGGCCGGCGGGTCGCGGCCAGTGCCGCGATCGCCGCGTAGCCCACGCCGCCGGCTGCGCCCGCGCCCGGAGCCTCGGCTGCCCGGAGCGCCCGGGGGCCGATCTCGGACGTCAGGACCTGCACGAAGTGGGCCAATGCTGCATCCAGGAGCACGACGTCGGCGGGGGTGGCGCCCTTTTGCGGGCCGAAGATGCGTGCGGCGCCGGACGGTCCGAGCAACGGGTTGTCGACGTCGCTGGCGAGCACGAAGCGTGCCTCGTMCAGACGGGAATCGAACCCGGAGAAGTCGATCCAGGCCAGCCGGGCCAGGGCTGCCCCGCCAAGCGGCAGCTCACGGCCGTCGGCGTCGAGCAACCGCGCGCCKAGACCCTGCAGGACGCCGGCGCCGCCGTCGGTGCTGGCGCTCCCGCCGACCCCGAGGATGATCTGCCGGCACCCGGCGTCGAGCGCTGCGCGGATCAGTTCGCCGGTGCCCAGGCTGCTGGCGCCGGTGGCGCTCGCCGAATCCGGCGCTGCACCGGCGCGGCTGCCGGGCAGGACGGCGAGCCCGGAGGCGGTGGCCATCTCGATGACGGCAACGCGACCGCGGACKGCGAAGTCCGCGCGGACCGGCTCACCGGTGGGGCCGCTGACGACGGCGCTCCGGCGGGCGAAGCCGGAGCCGACGGCGGCATCGAGGGTGCCCTCGCCGCCGTCGGCCACGGGAATCCTGAGGACCTCAAGGTTGCCGCCACAGGCGCGTTGGAGCCCAGTTTCAACGTGCCGGGCAACGTCCGGGGCCGAGAGCGAGCCTTTGAACTTGTCCGGCGCTATGACCACCTTCATCTCAGGCCTGCATCGCCAGGATGGCGGTGGGGGCGTCTTCGGCGGTCTCGGCCAGGGCCTCGAACTCGTTGACCGCGTTGATCTCCACACCCATGGAGATGTTGGTGATCTTTTCCAGGATCACTTCCACCACCACGGGAACCTTGAACTCGCCGGCCAGCGCCTTGGCCTTGTCGAAAGCGGACGCCAGGTCGTTGGGGTCCTCCACGCGGACGGCCTTGCAGCCCAGGCCTTCGGCGACCTTGATGTGGTCCACGCCGTAGCCGCTTGCCGTTGCCGAGAGATCAGTGGAGTTGATGTTCTCGAACGCCAGGGACACGTTCTGTTCCATGTTGAAGCCGCGCTGGGACTGGCGGATCAGGCCCAGGTAGGAGTTGTTGACCACCACGTGGATGTAAGGCAGGTTGAACTGCGCTCCCACAGCCAGTTCCTCGATCATGAACTGGAAATCGTAGTCACCGGACAGGGCAACAACGGTCTCGTCCGGCTTGCCGCGCACAACGCCGAGGGCGGCCGGGGCGGTCCAGCCCAGCGGACCGGCCTGGCCGGCGTTGATCCACTTGCGGGGGCCGAACACGTGCAGCATCTGGGCGCCGGCGATCTGCGACAGGCCGATAGTGGACACGTACGTGGTGTCCTTGCCGAAGGACTTGTTCATCTCCTCGTACACGCGCTGCGGCTTGATCRGGATGTTTTCGAAGTGCGTCTTGCGGTGCAGGCTGGCCTTGCGTCCGGCGCACTCGGCCGCCCAGGCGCTGTAGTCCGGCAGGGTGCCGGCAGCCTTGCGCTCGCGGGCGAGCTCCACCAGCCCGGCCAAGGCCGCGCCGGCGTCCGAGGCGATGCCCAGGTCCGGCGAGAACACACGGCCGATCTGGGTGGGCTCGATATCGATGTGCACGAACGTGCGGCCGGCCGTGTAGGTGTCCAGACCGCCGGTGTGGCGGTTGGCCCAGCGGTTKCCGATGCCGATCACGAAGTCGCTGCGCAGGTAGTTCTCGTTGCCGTAGCGGTGGCTGGTCTGCAGGCCCACCATGCCGRCCATCAAGGCGTGGTCGTCCGGGATCGCACCCCAGCCCATCAGGGTGGGGATGACCGGAACGCCCAGCAGTTCGGCCAGTTCCACCAGCTGCTCGGAGCCGCCGGCGTTGATGATGCCGCCGCCGGCCACGATCAGCGGGCGTTCGCCGGCCGTCAGCATGTCAAAGGCCTTTTCCAGCTGCTTGCGGCTGGCCTTCGGCTTTTCCACGGGCAGCGGCTCGTAGGTCTCGATGTCGAACTCGATCTCGGCCATCTGAACGTCGATCGGCAGGTCCAGCAGCACCGGGCCCGGGCGGCCGGAGCGCATCAGCTGGAAGGCCTTCTGGAAGGCGCCGGGAACCTGGCCGGGCTCCAGGATGGTCATGGCCATCTTGGTGACGGGCTTGGCGATGGACTCGATGTCCACGGCCTGGAAGTCTTCCTTGTGCAGCTTGGCAACCGGGGCCTGGCCGGTGATGCAGAGCATCGGGATGGAGTCTGCCCAGGCTGCGTAAAGCCCCGTGATCATGTCCGTGCCGGCGGGGCCGKACGTGCCGATGCAGATGCCGATGTTGCCGTCCGCTGCACKGGAGTAGCCGTCGGCCATGTGGCTGGCGCCCTCAACGTGGCGGGCCAGGGTGTGGCGGATGCCGCCGTGGGCCCGCATCGCGGAATAGAACGGGTTGATTGCCGCCCCTGGCAGGCCGAACGCCTCGGTGGCGCCCTCCTTTTCCAGGATGGCGACGGCTGCGTCAACAGTGCGCATCTTCGTCATGGTGTGCTCCTTGAAAGTCTGTTTTGGGTGTGGAGGGGGAGCCGCCGTCGTGAAGTACGACGGCGGTTGCCCTGTTTTGCTTGGTTCCGGCCTGTCGCCGGGCTGCTTACTTCCGGCCTGGGTTACTTTCGACCGCTGAGCTGGAGGACCTGCTTGAAGAGGCCCGAGTGGTCCAGTCCGCCGTCGCCCTGGTTGACGGTGGCGGCGACGAGCTGTGCGACGACGGCGCCGAGGGGGACGGCGACGTTGGCTTCGCGGGCAGCGGAGGTGACGATGCCGAGGTCCTTGTGGTGCAGGGCCAGGCGGAATCCGGGGTCGAAGTTGCGGTCCAGCATCTTCTGGCCCTTCTGGTCCAGGACCTTGGAGCCGGCGAGTCCGCCGCCGAGGACCTTGAGGGCGGCGTCCGTGTCCACGCCGTAGGCCTCGAGGAAKGCAATCGCCTCGGCCAGGACCTCGATGTTGACCGCGACGATCAGCTGGTTGGCTGCCTTGACGGTCTGGCCGGAACCGGACGGGCCGACGTGGACGATGGTCTTGCCGACGGCCGTCAGGACGTCCTGAGAGGCCTCGAAGTCAGCGGCGTCGCCGCCCACCATGATGGACAGCGCGGCGTCGATGGCGCCCTGTTCGCCGCCGGATACCGGGGCATCGAGGGGGCGGATCCCGGCTGCTTTGGCGTCGTCGGCCAAACGCTTGGCGACGTCCGGGCGGATGCTGGATGCGTCGATCCAGAGCGTGCCCTGCTTGGCGTTGGCGAACACGCCGTCGGCGCCGCTGACGACGCCTTCGACATCGGGGGAGTCGGGCACCATGGTGACGACGACGTCGGCGTCCTTGACGGCCTCGGCAATGCTGCCGGCGCCGCGACCGCCTTCGGAGACGAGCTTGTCGATTTTGTCCTGGCTGCGGTTGAAGCCGGTGACCGTGTGGCCGGCCTTGACGAGGTTGATGGCCATGGGCAGGCCCATGATGCCGAGTCCGATGACTGCGATGTTGCTCATTGTTTTTCCTTTACTGAAGTCTTGTTAGCGCGGGTGCCGGTGGGCCCACGCCCGCCGGGTTCCCTGGCCGAGCTTGCGAGGTTAGGGTGCKGGTGGGGACTAGCCTGCGGCGTGCTGGCGGATGGCCCAGGCGAAGGCGGTTTCCGCCGGTTCCTTGTATTCGAGGCCGATGTAGCCCTCGTAGCCGAGTTCGCGGCTGCGGGTGATCCATTCGCCCAGCGGCAGACTGCCGGTTCCGGGGGCGCCGCGGCCGGGGCTGTCGGCGATCTGGATGTGGCCGAAGTCTTTGGCGTGGCCTTCGATGACAGCAGCGACGTCGTCACCGTTGACCGCCAGGTGGTAGAAGTCGGCCAGGAGCTTGATGTTCTCCGCGCCGGTTTCGTTCTTGACCCGGGCGATGACGTCGAGAGCATCCGCCGCGGTCAGCAGCGGGTAGCGGGCTGCGCCGCTGACAGGCTCCAGCAGGACGGTTCCGCCGATCCGGGCGACTMCGGCGGCTGCGGCGGCCAGGTTCTGTACGGCCAGTTCGTCCTGTTCCTCGGGGGAATGCTCCTCCTGGCGGTTGCCGTACAGGGCGTTGAAGGCGGTGCAGCCGAGTCGCGCGCCGATCCCGGCGACGACGTCGATGTTGTCTTTGAATTCGGCGCTGCGGCCCTTCCAGGACACGAGGCCCCGGTCTCCCGCGGGCATGTCGCCGGCGTTGAAGTTCAGGCCGGTGAGCTGCACGCCGGCATCCGTGATGGCGTTCTCGAACCGGGTGACCTGGGCGTCGGTAGGGACGGATGTCTCGAAGGGCCACCAGAATTCGACGGCGTCAAAACCGGCGGCCTTCGCCGCGGCCGGGCGTTCCAGGAGAGGGAGCTCCGTCAGGAGGATGGAGCAGTTCACGGTGTACGTCATTGTGGGTTCCTTCCGGTGTGGGCGGGAGCTGGATCCCGGGCTTCGTTGCCTTGCAGACCATCTTCTGCTATTTCCGCTTTGTGGAATTTAGATTCTGCTTTATGAAAAGTGTAGGGAAGTTAGGGCAGGAGAGTCAAGGGGTGCGCGTCAAGCGGCGTATGTCCGGGAGGGGCGCGGGGATGCTGCGGATCCGGCGAAGGGTGGTTCTAACGCTTCGTGGGATCTTTCCGGGCTGCCAGGCCCACGAGCGCGCCGATGCCTATGCCGATCAGCAGGCCTGTGAACGGCTTGTCGACGGTGGTGACTCCGATGGCGAAGCCGAGGGCCGCGCCAAGGAGCATTCCGATCCACAGGGATTCGTACTTCACAGCCTCAGGCTAGCAAGCATMGCCCGGGCCGCAAGGGGTTCCGGCTTGGGAACATCATTTGGTGCGGAGGCGCGCACGGCCCCGGAACCACGAAAGAGTTCGGAACCACGAAGGAGTCCGGAACCAAGAAGGAGTCCGCCCCGACAGGCGGGGCGGACTCCACAGGGTGATTCAGCACAGCGCGGAACAGCACTCGCTGGAGCAGCAATGTGCGGACCAGCAGTGCGTGCACCGGTACGGCACGGACCTGCCTTAGGTCAGGCGGATCTGGCGGTTGACGTCCTTGTACAGCAGGTAGCGGAACGGACCCGGGCCTCCGGCGTAGCAGGCCTGCGGGCAGAAGGCCCGGAGCCACATGAAGTCGCCCGCCTCGACTTCCACCCAGTCGTCGTTGAGGCGGTAGACGGCTTTGCCCTCCAGGACGAAGAGTCCGTGTTCCATCACGTGGGTTTCGGCGAAGGGGATGGACGCCCCGGGCTGGAACGTGACGATGTTGACGTGCATGTCGTGGGCGAGGTCGTCGGGGTCCACGAAGCGGGTGGTGGCCCAGGCTCCGTTGGTGTTCGGCATGGGCCGGGGCTCGACGTCCTGGTCACGGGTGACGAAGGATTTGGCCGTGAAGCCTTCCAGGGGCTCGTAGGCCTTGCGGATCCACTGGAAGCTGGCGGCCTCCCCGGCGGAGTCATTGGACACTTTCCAGTCCGAGCCGGCGGCGAGGTAGGCATAGCCGCCGGCCTCGAGGTGGTGGATTTCGCCGTCGAGGGTCAGTGTCAGTTCGCCCTTGGTCAGGAAGATCACGCCTTCGACGCCGGCCTCTGCCTCGGGCTTGTCGCTGCCGCCGCCCGGGCCCACCTCGACAATCAGCTGCGAGAACGTCGTCGCAAAGCCGGCGATGGGCCGGGCGATGATCCAGGACCGGGTGTTGGTCCAGCCGGGAAGGTTGCTGGTGACGATGTCGCGCAGCACCCCCTTGGGGATGACGGTGTAGGCCTCCTTGACCACGGCGCGGTCGGTGAGGAGCTGGGTCTGCGGCGGYAGACCGCCTTCGGGTGAAAAGTAGTTGCTCATGGGTGTGTCCTTTTCGCTGAGGGGGTGGAAGAAGCGGCCAGCCGCGGGTGGGCCAGCACGGTGAGTTGGGGAAGTCCGACGCGGGCCAGCTCCAGGACTTCATCGGCGCCGACAGCACCACATTGGACGCCGCGGAGCACAAAGGCGGCCAGGGCGCGTGCGGTGGCKGGCTCATCCATGACGCCGCCGCCGGTTTGTTCCACGTAATTGCGGAGCCGGGMAGCGGMAGCGGGGAGCCCTTGCCGGTAAAAGGCGTAGGTCGCGGCAAACCGGCTGGGCAGCTGGGCCGGGTGGAGGTCCCAGCCCTGGTAGTAGCCGCGTTCCAGCGACCGGCGGACCAGCCGGCCGTGGAGCTGCCAGGCCTGTTCCACGTTGTCGCCCACCGGGATGATGTTGGTGGAGCCGTCGGAGAGCCGGATGCCGGTGCCGGCCACGGCAAGCTGCATGACTTCCTTGGCGAAGTCCGCCACGGGATGTTCCATGGACTGGTATTCGGCCGAGATCTGCAGCGACGCGGAGTAGTCGTACGTCCCGTAGTGCAGCCCGCTGATCCGGCCGGGCACCGCGTGCGGCAGGCGCGCCACCGGAGATGTCCCGTCCGGGCCCAGGATGAGCTGCGGCGTTTCCACCTGCACCTCGAACCGGAGCCGGCCCGCGGGGAGCGAGTGGACGTCCTCGAGCCGGGACACGGCGAAGGCCATGGCTTCCACCTGCGCCACGGTGGTGACCTTGGGCAGGGTGAGGATGAGCCCATCCGGGAGTTCGCCGGCCGCGGCCAGCTGCGACACGAAGAGGTCCAGGGTCCGCAGTCCCCGGGCCCGGGTGGCGGCTTCGAAGCACTTGAAACGGATTCCGATGAACGGCGGCGCGGTGCCGGCGGTGACGGCGGCGGCCACGGCGGACGCCGCGGCAACAGCGGCGGTGTCCTCGGCGTCGTCGCCCCGGTCCCCGAACCCGTCCTCGAAGTCCAGCCGGAGGTCCTCGACGGGCTCGGTTGAGAGTTTGGCCCGGACCCGGGGCGCGACGGCCGCCGCCAGGTCGGCGTCCTGGCCCTGCAGTGCGCACAGGCTTTCGATGCCGCCGCGGGCGTCCGCCCCGGCGAGGGCCTGGGCGCCCCAGTCGGCCGTGAACTCCGGGCTGAAGCGGTCGGCGGGAACGTAGACGGTGTGCACGGGCTGGCGGGAGCCGTCGTCGCCCGGGTAGTTGCGCTCCAGCAGCCGGTCGGTGTCGGCGAGCTGCGCGTCAATCCTGGCGAGGTCGGCCCCGGAGAGGGACGGCGTCACCGGTCTCTGGCTCCGTCCCTGTCCCTGTGGCCGTAGTCCGGCGCCGGGGGAGGTGGCTGCCATCCCTCAGCCCACCAGCTCGTAGGCCGGGGTGGTGAGGAAATCGGTGTAGTCCTCGGACAGGCAGATGTCGCCGATCAGGCGGCTGGCCGGAAGGTAGTGCTTCGCAAAAGCGTCCTCGCCCACCTCGCCGCGGAGCTTCTCGGTCTCCTCGGCGAGGATGGCGGACACCAGTTCGCGGGTGACGGTCCGGCCGGTGTCGGCGAGCACCGAGTGGTTGCGGATCTGCTGCCAGACCTGGGACCGCGAGATTTCGGCCGTGGCGGCGTCCTCCATCAGGTTGTGGATGGCCACGGCGCCGTTTCCGGAGATCCAGACGGCGGTGTAGGCCACGGCCACGTAGAGGTTCAGACGCATGCCTGCCTCGGTCACCTGGCCCTGGGCGGAACGGATGTCCAGAAGCTGCTCGGCGGTGACGCTGACCTCGGGCCGCTGCTTGTCCAGCTGGTTGGGCCGCGCACCCAAGACTGAGTCGAACACCTCGCGGCAGATCGGCACCAGGTCCGGGTGCGCCACCCAGGAGCCGTCGAAGCCGTCGTTGGCCTCGCGGGTCTTGTCCGCCCGGACCTTCTCAAAGGCCTGGGCGGTCACCTCGGGTTCGCGCCGGTTGGGGATCACCGCCGCCATGCCGCCCATGGCAAAGGCGCCGCGGCGGTGGCAGGTCTTGACCAGGAGTTCGGTGTAGGCCCGCATGAACGGCGCGGTCATGGCGACGCTGGCGCGGTCGGGAAGGACAAAGCCCTCGCCGGCGTCCCGGAAGTACTTGATGATGCTGAACAGGTAGTCCCAGCGTCCGGCGTTCAGGCCGGAGGCATGGTCGCGCAGTTCGAACAGGATCTCGTCCATCTCGAAGGCCGCCGGGATGGTCTCGATCAGGACGGTGGCGCGGACGGTGCCCTGCGGGATGCCGAGATAGTCCTGCGCGAAGACGAAGATCTCGTTCCACAGCCGTGCCTCGAGGTGGCTCTCCATCTTGGGCAGGTAGTAGTACGGTCCGTGGCCGTTCTCCAGGAGCCGCTTGGCGGTGTGGAAGAAGTGCAGGCCGAAGTCCACCAGGGCTCCGATCGTGTGTTCCCCGCCGATCAGCAGGTGCCGTTCGCCCATGTGCCAGCCGCGGGGCCGGGCCACCACGACGGCGAGCGGGGCGTCGGTGCGCAGCGCGTACTCCTTGCCTTCGGGCGAGGTGTACTTCAGTGTTCCCTCGGCGGCGTCGCGGAGGTTKAGGATCRATTCGACYACGTTGGACCAGGTGGGCGTGCTGGYGTCCTCGAGGTCGGCGAGCCACACCTTTGCGCCGGAGTTCAGCGCGTTGATGGCCATCTTGGCCGGTGCGGCCGGCCCGGTCATCTCGACGCGGCGGTCCTGCAGGGCTGCCGGTGCCGGTGCCACGCTCCAGTCGGCGTCGCGGATTTCCCGGGTCTCCGGCAGGAAATCCAGGCGGCCGGTCCGGGCAACGTGCTCGCGCTTGACGGCTCTGGCCTTGAGAAGTTCKGCACGGGTTCCGGCAAAGCGGAGATGAAGTTCCTCGACGAAGGCGAGAGCCTCCGGGGTCAGGATTTCCCCGGCCCGGTCGATGGGCTGGGGATCGGTGACGGTGAGAGCCATTTCTGGTCCTTTCCTAGGCTGTGAATCAGGCGTGGGCCGGGACGGCACGGGTGGCGGCGTGGGCTGCGCCAGCCACAGCGGCGGCGACGTCGGCGGCAACATGTGGGTCGAAGACGCTGGGGATGATGTAGCTGGCATTGAGCTCATCGTCCGCCACACGGTTGGCGATTGCCTTCGCGGCGGCCACCAGCATTTCCGGGATGATGTCGGAGGCGCCGGCGTCGAGCAGCCCGCGGAAGAAGCCCGGGAAGGCCAGCACGTTGTTGATCTGGTTGGGGTAGTCGCTGCGGCCAGTGGCCACAACGGCCGCGTGCTTCGACGCGATCACCGGGTCGATTTCCGGCGTGGGGTTGGCCATGGCAAAGACGATCGCATCCTTGGCCATGGAGGCAACCTGCTCCTCGCCGATCACGTTGGGGGCGCTGACGCCGATGAAKACGTCCGCACCCTTGAGGGCCTCGTGCAGGGTGCCCGAGAAGCCGGCCTCGTTGGTGTTGGCCGCGATCCAGGAGCGGTGCTCGTCGTCGTACTTGGCGCCGTGGTGGATGGCGCCGGAGCGGCCGGCGGCGATGATGTGGTTGGCGCCCTGGGCCTTGAGCAGTTGGATGATGGCCGAGCCTGCGGCGCCGACGCCGGAGACCACGATCTTGACATCGGCGAGCTTCTTGCCCACCACGCGCAGGGCATTGACCAGGGCGGCCAGGGTGACGATCGCGGTGCCGTGCTGGTCGTCATGGAAGACCGGGATGTCCAGTTCCGCACKGAGCCGGTTTTCAATCTCGAAGCAGCKCGGCGCGGCGATGTCTTCCAGGTTCACGCCGCCGTAGACGGGGGCGAGTGCCTTGACGATCATGATGATTTCCTCGGTGTCCTGGGTGTCCAGGCAGACCGGCCAGGCATCGACGTTGGCGAACTGCTTGAAGAGTGCGGCCTTGCCCTCCATCACCGGGAGCGCCGCGGCCGGGCCGATGTTTCCCAGGCCCAGGACGGCGGAGCCGTCGGTGACKACGGCGATGGTGTTGCGCTTGATGGTCAGGTTCCTCGCAGCGGAGGGGTCCTCCGCGATCGCCAGGCAGACGCGGGCGACGCCGGGGGTGTAGGCGCGGGAGAGGTCGTCGCGGTTGCGCAGGGCGACCTTCGGGACCACCTCGAGCTTCCCGCCAAGGTGCATCAGGAAGGTGCGGTCCGAGACATGCTGGACCTTCACGCCGTCGAGCGCGTTGAGGGCGTCCTTGACGCGGGCCGCGTGCTCGTCGTCGGTGGTGTTGCACGTGACGTCGACGACGAGCGTGTCGTGGTGGGATTCGGTGACGTCCAGGGCGGTGATGGCGGCGCCTGCCGCGCCGACGGCCGCCGCCAGTTCGCTGGTGGCGGTGAAGCTGGACGGCGCTTCCACGCGCAGGGTGATCGAATTTCCGGGGCTGGGGTTCGCCATTGAGTTCCTCCTGGTATGGCCCGTGACGGGCCGCTCACGCTTCGATGAATGTTTTCGTATTATGGATATTATTATCTGCTTAGTGGAAAAACAACCCTTGTTGCGTCATCGTCCGGGTGGCGGGGTGCTGTATCTTTGGTTTTCAGCTGTATTTCACGATGTGGATAAGAAATGTCGACGCCGACGCGCAGGAGAGAATCTTTATGGCTGATAAGCCCTCGGKAGGCGTGCAGTCCGTTGAGCGCGTCTTCGAACTTCTGGAACTGATTACCGATGCGGGCGGCGAGGTCACCCTCAGTGAGCTGTMCAATTCGACCGATCTGCCCCTTCCTACCATTCACCGGCTCCTGCGCACCCTTGTTGCCCTGGGGTACATCCGGCAGCTGCCAAACCGCCGCTACGCGCTGGGGCCGCGCCTGATCCGCCTGGGTGAGGCGGCCAACAAGCAGCTCGGTTCGCTGGCCAGGCCCCAGCTCAAGTCGCTTGTGGACCGGCTGGGCGAAACGGCCAATATGGGTGTCCTGGACTCCGACATGGTCATCTATGTCGCCCAGGTGCCGTCGCTGCATTCGATGCGCATGTTCACCGAGGTGGGCAAGCGCGGATACATGCACGCCACCGGCATGGGCAAGGCGATCCTGGCCCAGCTGGACGATGACACGGTCCGCGGCATCGTCGGACGCCAGGGGATGCCGACCCCCACCCCGAAGAGCATAGGCGACGTCGATACGCTGCTGGAAGACCTGAACCTCATCCGCCAGCGCGGCTACTCCATTGACGAGGAAGAGCAGGAGGTCGGGGTGCGGTGCTTTGCGATGGCCATCCCCGATGCGCCGACACCGGCCGCCATCTCCGTCTCCGGACCCGTGTCCCGGGTGGACCAGGCGTTCGCGGACAAGGCCGTGCCGCTGCTGCGGGAGGCCGCCCGCGCGATCTCGGACGAGCTCAAGCAGGGCTGATCCGCCAGGGCGCAAAGCCGCCGTCCGGATCCGGAAGCACGACAAGCGGGGCCTACGGTCGTAGGCCCCGCAAGTCGCTGCCGTGGGCGGGATGGATGGGCTCCTAATGCTCGTCGGCTGCAATCCTGGACGGCTCTACGGGAACTTCCTTGCCGTCGCAGTCAAACAGTTTGCCGTTCTCGTAACGGTCGCCCTCGGCGAGGCATTTAAGGTCTTCCTGACGGATGACCCTGTCGGTACCGGCCACGAAGACCGACTGGTTCTCGGAGTTCCCGGCTTTCAAGTGGTTGAAGAGCAGGTTCAGGAGGATGGCCATCAGGGCTGCCGAGCTGATGCCGGAGTGGAAGATGGTGCTGAACCAGGTGGGGAACTTGTCGTAGAAGGTCGGTGCGGCGATCGGAATCATGCCGAAGCCCAGTGATGCCGCGACGACGATCAGGTTCATGTTGTTGCGGTATTCCACTTTGGCGAGGGTCCGGATGCCGCTGGCGGCGACGGTTCCGAAGAGGACGACGCCGGCACCGCCCAGGACGGGCGTCGGCACCGAGGCCACGACGCGACCCAGGACGGGAAGCAGGCCGAGGACCACCAGGATCACTCCGCCGGCGCTGACCACGAAGCGGCTCTTGACACCCGTGATGGCAACCAGACCCACGTTCTGGGCGAAGGCACTCTGGGTGAAAGAGTTGAACAGCGGCGAGATGGCGCTGGAGAGCATGTCCGCCCGGAGACCGTCGCCAATCCGCTTGGAGTCAACCTTGGTGMCGACGATGTCGCCCACGGCAATGATGTCGGCCGAGGTTTCGGTCAGGGTGACCAGGATGACGATCAGCATCGAAATGATCGAGGCGACCTCAAAGGTGGGAAGGCMGAAAGCAAACGGTGTGGGGAAGGCGACGATTGCGCCCTGGCTCACCTTGGAAAAATCTGCCATGCCGACTGCGAAGGCGATCAGGGTGCCCAGAACCATCGCGAGCAGGATCGAAAGCCTCGAGATCGCGGCATTCCCCACCTTGCTGAGCAGCAGCACAATCGCCATGGTGACTGCGGCGAGGCCGATGTTTGCCACGCTTCCGTAGTCCGGCGCCTTGCTGTTGCCGCCCATGGCCCAGTTGGCCGCAACCGGCATCAGCGTCAGGCCGATGGTGGTGATGACCACACCGGTCACCACCGGGGGAAAGAAGCGGATGATCTTCGAGAACAGCGGCGTGATGAGCAGCCCGATCAGCGACGCCGCGATGACGGAGCCGAACACGGCCTGGATGCCGCCGCCGCCGTGGACGATCGCCACCATCGTCGAAACGCCGGCAAACGAAACGCCCTGCACGAGCGGGAGCCGGGACCCGAAGAACGGGATGCCGATGGTCTGCAGGATGGTGGCGAGGCCGCCGACGAAGAGGCAGGCGGCGATCAGCAGGCCGATGTCCTGCGACGACATGCCGGCGGCCGCGCCGATGATCAGCGGCGGGGCGATGATTCCGCCGTACATGGTGAGAACGTGCTGCAAACCGTAGGCGAACGTGCTTCCGAGCGGCAGACGCTGGTCTTCGGGGCGACCGGACCGAGCGGCGCGCGCCGCTGTCKCGGCTAATTTCTTCTTGGTGTTCATGGCAGACTTTCTTGGTTCATGGCAGACGTCTTTGTCTGGCTAACGGTGTCTGGCTAACAGTTGTGGCAAAGCAATTTGGCCCGTTTCCCGGGGTTCTTGTCCGGCTGTTTCCCGTGCCGGAGCACCGGAAGACCGGACAAGAACCCCGGGGGTCGCGACCGGCAAGMGCGCGGTTCCCGGACCGGCCTAGCAGAATCCTGCGATACCGCTCCAGGCGATCTCCGCGGGACTGGCGTCCTCGCGCTGGACTGTGGCCTCGATCAGGCCGTAGGGCCGGTCCGCGGCAAAGAAGACCTCGTTGGGGTTGTCGAGGCCAAACGGCGAGAGGTCGACGAGGAAATGGTGCTTGTTGGGCATGGAGAACTTGATCTCGTCGATCTCTCCGTGGGCCTMGAGGACCTTGGCGCCCATGTCGAAGAGGGTCTGCTGCAGGGCGTGGGAGTAGTTTTCGCTGAACCCTTCCAGCAGCAGGCTCTTGACGTCGTCGTAGCTCTTGTTGAAGTCGGTGGTGCTGAAGTCGGTGCCGGTCTTGAAGCGCCAGCGGGCGGAGACGTCCGTGGCAAGGATGCGGTCCGTGGTTTCCGGCAGTGTGGTGTATTTGTCCCGCGGGTAGCCCACAAAACCGGACTGCGTGGACTTGAGCACCGTGAGGTCCTTGAGCCCGGAAATCAGGTGCASGTCGGCGCCGTCCCGGACCAATACCGCAGTGCGCACCTCCTGGCCGTTGCGGACGAAGGAGTGGTCGTGCTCGGCGCCGTGAGCCCGGATGCGGTCCCAGCCGTACRACTCCGCTTCCCACCGGCCGCCGGAGACCCAGTCGAAGCTCGAGGTGAAGTGCTCGCCMAACCGCAGAAGGAACGCTTCCGGGGAGCCGACGCCCTCCCGGGCGAAGGCGTAGATCGTGTTCTTCTGTGTGTCGGTGGCGACGACATGACCGTTGTCGCCCGCAAGGTGTGCGGCGGCGAAATCGCCGCGGAGCTGCGAGGTCACGTTCAGGTCCTCGATCTCGTGGCGGTCCGTGTCCCGGGTGATTTTGACGACCCGGACTTCGGCCTTTCCGTACTGGTTGTGGCCGAGGATGATCTTGTTGCTCATGGCTATTCCCAACTTCCGTGATGTGGAACCTAGGTTCCATCATTGAAATTAAGCGCGTGTTTCGCACGCGTTTCCGATGGAGCCGACCCAACAAAAAGAGCCGACGTCCAGTGACGTCAGCTCATTACAACCCTGCCTGCTGCTCCCAGGTTACGTGACCTACGCCACGAATTGGTTTAAACATTAGCCCCGAGGTGCCGTGGTGTACATCACTTTGGCAAAAATCGGATTGTGACTGGCCGCCCAGTCGGCGGTCCCGCCCCGCCCCTTGACCGCCGTCGCGGCGCTCTCTAAGATTTCCACATAACAATAAAAGTTTTCCAAAATGTGGAAATCTGGTGCAGCCCCGGCGCGGCCCTTGAGGGACTGGGG